>NZ_JACJLC010000013.1 GCF_016901955.1 Pseudoflavonifractor phocaeensis | reverse complement strand
AGGAAGCGGAGGTAGATGTCGCCTCCCGCCCGTTGATCCATCGTCAAAATGTGCTCCATCATGTGGGGGGTGAGGATGTAAAAGGCGTCGTGGGCGCTGTCGCAGGAGATGCCGAATTTCTCATTGAAGGCGGCGTTCTCCGTTTCGATCTGACCGGAGCGCTTCCGCCCGCCCTCAAACACGCACAGGTCGGCGGACAGTTCCTTGTGAAAGTCCAGAATGATCCACTGGCCCTGGAACACCGTATTGCGCCGTTCCTTTGTTTGCGTGTTGCCGTCGTCGTCGGTCACGGTGTAGGCGAACACCGTCTCCAGCCGGATGTCGCTCAGTTCCACATGGACGCCCCGGTATGTGCCCCGCACATGGTCGCTGCCGATCACGTCGTCAAACCGGAAGGGGAAGGGCATATCGACGCTCTTGATCAGGCCGCCGTCGATGTATCCGTTCTTCTCATACTCCAGTTCCTCAAACACCTGGGAGAGCACCGGCGGGATCACCGCCCCGCCCAGATAGTTTCGCATTTCCCTCCGGGCGCTGTACTGGGCCGCAATGCCGATCCCCAAAACCAGCCAGCCGGCGAGCATGGCCACCAGCCCCAGAACGATGAACACGCCCTCCTGAGCCATCAGCCGCTGGCTCAGCATAGTGGCGCCGCCGCCGGCCACCATGAAAACCACGCCCGTCTTGCTGTTCCTCCTGACCTTCTCGAGCCGCTGCTCCAGATCCTGTTCCACCTGATTTGTAGGGGCCATCCCGTTTTTATCACGCAAAGTACCTTCCTGCCTTTCTGTTGTGCCTTCCGCTGTTTGCCGCCGGGCTGCGGCCCCATCGCATCAGCCGGACTGCCGTCTTTCTACTGCTTATACAAGGTGTCCACCGCCAGCAGGGCGTCGATGAGTTCTGTGACATAGCGCACCTCACTGCGGAACTTCAGCTGCAGGGTGGCCAGATCGGCGTCATTCAGGTTGCCCACCTCGAAGTGATCCCGGCGGGAGTGTACCGCCACATGGATCTTTCCCTCCCGCAGGAAGCGGAGATAGACCTTGCCCCCCGCCCGCCGGTCCATGGCCATGATGTGCTCCATCATGTTGGGGGTGAGGATGTAGAAGGCGTCGTGGACGCTGTCGCAGGAGATGCCGTACCGCTTGTTGAACTCAGCGTTCTCCGTCTCAATCTGGTCATACTGCTTCCGCAGGCCTTCAAAAACCCCCAGGTCGGCGGACAGCTCCTTGTGGAAGTCCAGAATGAGCCACTGGCCCACGAACACGATCCTGTTGCTGGTGTCGCTGGTGCTGTTGCCGTCGCTGTCGGTGCTGGTCGTCCGGACCTCCTCCTCCAGCATTAGGTCGCACAGTTCCAGGCCCACGCCCCGGTAGCTGGCCTTGATATAGTCGCCGCCGCTGACCTTGTCATAGGCGAATGGGAAGGCGCCGCTGGCGTGGATTACCTCGGGGGAGATATGCCGGTAGGCGTCGTACTCCACATCATCGAAGATCTCCGAGAGTACCTGGGGCACCACTGAGCGGCTGAGCTGCTCCTTGATGTGCCCCTTGTACCCCTTCAGGGTGATAAGCCCGACGCACAGGAACCCGCCCCCGATGACGGCGACGATGACCCCCGCGCTGTAGAGTAAGCCGCCTTCCTTATCTTCTGTCAGCAGAAGGGCCAGGAGCATGATCAGGATGCCGATCACGGTCTTGACGATGCCCTTCGTCCGTGCCCGCCGGCTGGCGTCCACCAGCTCCACCATATCCGCCTCGGTGAGCTTGTCGCGCACCTGGCCGGTATCCGGATCCAGCAGGGTGTTGCACCGGGTGCAGCGGCTGGCGCCGGCGGGCAGGGGCGCACGGCACTTGGGGCAGCGGGGGCCTGTGTACTCCTCTGATGTCTGTTTTCGTTTTTTCATGTCGCCCCTTCACCTTCCTCCTGCTGCGCCGCTATCTCCTCCAGAGTGACGGCGCCGATCCGCTCCATGGTGTCCGCCAGGCCCAAAAGCTCGTTTTTCAGTTTCTCCTTCAGCTCCTCCGTGCTCTTGGCCTCATCCACCTCGAAGAAGTCCACATCCTGCATCACGATCAGCAATGTGCCGTCGGGCCGGAACTGGATGCCCATTTTCATCCACTTGTCCTGGTCCAGCGCTATCAGTTCCTCCATGTAGTGGGGGGTGAGGATGTAGAAGGCGTCCTGCCCCGCATCCTCCCTGATGGACCAGGCGCTGTTGAAGTCCACGCTCTCCGTCCCCAGGGCATGGTGAAAGTGGGAGAACTGGGTCAGGGTGACCTTGTTATTCAGCCGGAAGCCGTGGCGGCTGATTACCATCATGCCGCTGAAGGAGGTGTGGACCTCTCTGGTCGTTTTGCCGTCCTTGTCCCGCTCCACAGTTTCATACTGGAAACAGAACTCGCTGAACTCGATGGGCATCCCCTTCAGCACGCCCTTCACATGGTCGCCGCAGGGGCCCACCCACTCCCGCCCGGGGTAGCTGAAGTCCTCCCACAGATAGCCGTGGTCCACGCTGCCCCTGTGATCGTACAGATCCACCCGGTCCAGCACGGCCTCCAGCACCTTTGGGGTGTAGTGGAGGGACAGGTCCTTCTGCTTTTTCTTCACCCACAAGCTGCCGAGCACGCCCACCACGATGAATATAGAGGTGACGATGGCTAGGACCACGACCAGGGGGATCGGCAGCTCCGTCACAAACTGGTGGATCAGGGCCGCCACGGCGGCCAGCAGCATGCCGGCCACCCCCGCGCGGAGGTTCCACTGGCAGAATCGGTTCAGCCCGGCCAGCCGGGCCAGCCGGCGGTCCACCGCCTCCGGCGAGGCGGCCAACCGGCTCACCTTCTCCGCCTTCTTCCGATCCGCCTCCAGCTCGTCGGGGGTGCGGGACACCCCCATAGCCGCCTGTTTCTTCTTGGCCCGCCCCTTCGTGATCTCACTCACTATGAGCATCAGGAACATCAGCAGAAACAGGGCGACGAACACGAGGCCCGGAATATCTATTCTCAAAGCGCTGCACAGGATCGGAAAGCCAAACAGCAAAACAATGCTCGCGATCATCGCCGCCCGGCTCCAGCGGGCGGTGCGTTTCATCCCCATCAGCTTCTTCATCTCCCGGTCTGTGGGCCCTGTCTGTCTCTCACCCATCTTCCTTCTCCTCCTTTCTTTCGGAACCGGAGTAGGTTCACCTTCTTTTGGCCTCCAACTGTTCCTGGGTGGGAACCTCCAGCGTTTCCAGTATCTTCCCGAGGAAATCCATCTCCCCTTCGATTTGCTTTTGAAGCTCGGCCGCGGAACCGGCCTCCTGCACCTCAAACAAATCCAGGCCGCTGATGCAAAGCAGCAGCTTGCCGTCTCTCCGGAATTGCATGGCGAGGCGCTTGCCGATCTCATCCGAGAGGGCCAGCAGCTTTTCCATGTAGTGCGGGGTGAGCAGATAGAAGATGCTGTGCCCGTCATTTCCGCGGATGGAATACGCCTTGTTGAACGCCTCGCTTTCGGTGCGGACGGCGTTCCCTCCGATATACGTTGTGTACTGGGAGATGCTGAAATCGTCCTGCAAATCGAGGTTATGCTGACAGACTATCCGTCCGCGTCGTACCACATATAGGTGCCGTCATCCCGGACATAGAGCCACTCGTCTGCATACTGGTACTCCCAGCAGCCATAAAATTCCTCCGCCCCGGCCCCAAGTTGCTGAATGTCCGGATCCTCCCAACCGCTGGGCTCCTCCCAGTCATCCGGATCCTCCCAGCCGTTAGAGTCCTCAGCCGTATCAGGCGGGCTGGAGCGGAACAGGGCGTCGCCGTCGCTGTCCACCAGGCCGCCCGCCCCGTCCAGGGTGAAACAGAAACTGCCGTCGTCCAGACACAGGGTGCCGTCCTCCATGTAGTAGCCGCCGGTGACGCCGTCGCCGGCCCCATCCAGCAGCGTGTAGGTGCCGTCATCATAGACCGTCAGCCAGTAGTCCCAATCCGCATATTCCCAGCAGCCATAGAAGTCCTCGGCGCCGCCGCCGTCCTCCTCCGCGCCGCCGCCCAGTATTCCGTTGCCGTCCGGTCTCACCCCGCCGCTTTTCTCATTTTCGTTCCTTCCACTGCAGCCGGCCAGCAGCAACAGCGCAAGGGTCAGGCAGCAAAAGATCGCCCATTGCATACAGAGGCTTCCCCAGAATCGCCCCGCATGTTTTCGATCCATGGCACGGGACACCTTCGCTGTTCCGGTCATCTGTCTCACTCCTTTTTGTATCCTGCCGGCTGAAGTCCTAGGCCTCCCGCTGGATGGGCAGCTCCAGGGAGTCAATGGTGTCCGCGATGCCCCGGATGTGATCTGCCATGTACTCCACCATGCCGCTCCCGGTGGTGATGTCGTCGTTATCCACGATGATCCTCCGGTGCTCCAGCACGATCAGCAGGGTGCCGTCCTGGCAAAGGCGCACGCCCAGCTCCTTTTCCCGGGCCTCGGGCAGGGAGACCAGATGCTCCATGTACTGGGGAGTCAGCAGGCGGAACACATCCAGTCCGCCCTCGGCGTAGATGGAGAAGGCCTTGTTGAACGCCTCGCTCTCGGTCTTCATACCGCCCAGGAAGCGGGTGAACTGGGTGAAGGCAAAACCCTCCTCCTTCAGCTCCATGGTGTGGCGGCAGACGATCATAAGTCCGCTGAAGGCGATCTCATAGTTTGGCTGGTTGTCGTCATCCTTGGTGGTCTCCTTTTTCAGCACGAAGCAGCTCATCTCCAAGGGGATGCCCCGAAGCACCCCTTTCAAATAGCTGGACTGGCTGCACTCATCAAACATGGGCAGGCCCAGCTCTTCCTTGAAATAGCGCTCATCCAGGGTCGCGCCCCAGAACTGGTCCACCCGGTCCATGGCCTGATCGAGGGCGATCGGGATGTAAGCGTCCTGAATTTGGGAGCGCTCACGGCCGGTTTTGGACGTGATCACGGCGCCAATTATGATCATGAGAAAGCCGACCGGCACCGGCACGAAGAACATGGCACCGAAACTCTCCAGCAGGTCCGTGGCCAGCATCACCAAAACAGAGTACAAAATAGCAGTGCCAAACACCATCAGAAGGCCTATCCCGAGCAGTTTGCCCCCCAGCCGGCCCTGCCGGCCCAGTTTCTGCAGCCGCTGGTCAATCTCCTGAGCAGATCCATATTTTGTTGTCATATTCCACGCTCCTTTCCCGCGCTCCCCGATCACCGGTCAGAGGTTCGGGAATCGGACAGCCTCAAAACTGCATTTTCACGTCGCCGCGCTTCTCATCATCCGCGTCATAGAACTCCTTGGGGCTGTGGCCCTTGGCCAGGAGCTTGGCGGGGAACATGGCGATGGCGATGTTGTAGCTGCTGACGTTGGCGTTATAGAGCCGCCGGGCGGCCTGGAGATGCTCCTCCGCGTCCCGGATGCCCCGCTGCAGTTCCAGGAACACCTCGCTGGAGCGCAGTTCGGGGTAGTTCTCCGCCACGGCGAACAGGCGGCCGGTGAGCTCGCTCATCTCCCGGTCGGCCTTGCCCATCTCCCCCACGCTCATGCCGTGGCGCAGGGCAATGACCCGGCTGAACAGGTCGCTCTCGTGCTCCATGAAGCCCTTGGCGGTGTCCAGCAGCTTGGTGAGCATATCATAGCGCTTGGTCAGCGCCACCTCGATGCCCGACAGGGCCTCCTCAATCTTGATCTCCCGGCGCTTGAAGCCGTTGATGGTGCTGATAACCCAGAGGACTGCCAGGACGATGGCCCCGCCGATGAGCAGGGTGAACAGATCAAATGTAAAGAAAAACACAGCATTCCCTCCCGCTTTATCTCTTTGTATGGCTGCGCGGGGGCGGCGGTTGCCGCCCCCGCGGGATCAGCCGTTAGGGTGTGTACCAGGGATCGTCTACCGCGTAGAACTCGCCGTCCAGGCCGTCCAGCGTGAAAATGTCAGCGAAGGGGTCGTAGTAGCCCTCATATTGAACCGTGCCCTCCATTTCCAGCCAGACGTAGCTGCCGTCCACTGTATAGATGCCGTCCTGGGCGGTATTGTAGTCAGAGATGGTGACGGTGCCGTCGCTGTAGAATACGATGCTGACCTCCGCATCGTCGTTGTCATAGGCGCCGCCCAGGGAGTAACTGGAATCGCCGGAGTCGCTCTCGCCCCCGCTGCTGGAGGATTCGGTGCGGCTGAACCAGCCGTCCAGGCCCTCCACAATCAGGTCGCCGTCGCCGTCGATATAGCCCGTGTAGTCGCTGAAGGTCACCGTCTCCCCGTCAAAGGTGAAGCGGGAGGCAACGCCGAAACTGCCGCCGATGGCGTACACCACGGAGCCGTCGCTGGTGAACTCCACGGAGTCGCCGGTGGAGCTGTTCGCCCACTGGCCCACCATCTCCGCCTCCGGGCCGGTGATGTCGGGATAGGTCAGTTGGGAGCTGTCCCCCGGGCTGTACCAGCCGCCCTCGCCATCGATCTCAATGATCAGGTCACCCATACTGTCGATATAGCCCTCGGCGATCCCCGCCGACGTATCGACGGTCACGGTCTGGCCGTCATAGCTGTACCAGCCGGAGGAGCTGGAAGAGCTGCCGCCCTCATACGTCTCCTGGAAGGTTACGGAGCCGCTGCCGTCAAAGGTCAGCATGCGGTTGCCGCTGCTGTGGATCCAGTCCCCCTCCAGCTCGCCCTCCATGCCGCCGGCCTCCATGAAGCTGCTGCCCGCCATGTCGGGGCCGTAGGAGCGCTCCTCCACCGGGAAGAAATATCCCAGACCCATGATGCCGATGGAGCCGTCCGCCTGCAGCTCGCCGGTGGTCTCCTCGAGTTCACCGTCGTCCTCGTCCACGGTTATGAGGGTCAGGGTCTTGCCGTCCCACTCATAGGTGAGATCGCCCATGTCGCTGTAGGTATAGATCGTGCCGGTGCCGTCATCGAGCAGTTCCAGGCAGATGCCGCCCCACTCCTCGCTCTCCCACAGGCCCACTACGCCGTCGTCGTCGGCGAGGTCTCCACCGCTGTCGCTTGCTTTGTCGCTGCCGGTGTCTCCGCAGGCGGTGAGAAGGCACAGAGCCAGCAGCAGAGCCAGAGCCAGGCTCAGCGTTATTCTCAGTTTGCCTTTCATCTCATTTCTCCTCCTTCTTAAAACGAGAGCACATAAAGCGCCGCGATCCGTCATGTTTGTCGTGGGCGGCAAAAGCCGCCCACGGTGAGGTTCATAGTTCAGGGAGTGTACCAGGCTTCGTCGACGTAGTAGAACCATCCGTCCAGGCCGTCTACCTGGAAGCTGTCGTCGCTGGAGTCGTAGTAGGCCTCATAGGGGAACTGACCCTCAAACTCCATCAGGATATAGTCGCCGTCCACCGTGTAGGTACCCTCATCCGAGAACTCGAAATCGGACATGACGACAGTGCCGTCGGAGTAGAAGACGATGCTCATCTCCTCATCGTCGTTGTCGTAGGCGCCGGCCAGCTCCTCGCCGCCGTCATCCTCGTCGCCGTTATCATCACCGCCGGCCATCCCGTCATACAGGTCATAGTCGGCCGCGCTGTAGTAGTCCATCAGGTAAAGCTCGCCGTCTTCGCCCGCAATGTAGAGATCCTCCCCGTCGTAAGAGATCGAGGTAGAACTGCCGTCGATGTAGAGCGTGCCGGAATAGCCGTCCCAGTCGTAATTGCCAAGGTACTCCCCGTCGATGATCAGGGTGCCGTCGGAGTAGAAGTTGTAGATGATGCCCCCCGCATCCCATGCGGTGTCGGTCATGTCAAAGGGGATGGGCTCGCTGTCTTCGGATGGATAGTAACTGATCTCCTCCACCCGGACAAAGACAACATCACCGTCCAGCACCAGGCTGCCGTCATCATTCAGGAATCCCTCCAGGATCTCGCCGCCGTAATCCACCGTCAGGGTCTCGCCGTCCCATTCATAGTTCATCGTGTCGTAGCCGAGGGATTCGGACATCTCCATGGTGCCGTCCTCATAGAACACCAGGCTCAGCTCATAGTCGTCGCTGTCCCAGCCGCCAACCAGGCTGACGGACTCCTTGCCGCCGCAGCCGCTCAGCAGGCTCAGGGAGAGGACCAGGCTCAGCACCATGACAAACACACTATAAAGTTTCTTTTTCATCTGTGCTTCTCCTTCCTTGTTCAGAATATATCCCGTGTATCGCCTTGCTGGGGCGGTTTCCGCCGCCCCAGCAAGATCTGCGGTCAGGGCGTGTAGAACGCCTCGCCCACAGAGTAGAACTCGCCGTCGTTGTCGTCTATGGTAAAGGTGTCCTCGTCCGCGTCATAGGTGCCCGTCACTTCCATGCCGTCCATCTCGATGGTCAGCTCGTCGCCGTCCATCTTGAACTCGCACTCCGCCGAGTCATAATAGTCGGAAACCTCACAGGTGCCGTCTTCAAAGAATACCATACTCATCTCAAGTTCGTCGTTGTCATAGGCGCCCTCGGGTGCGGGGTCGTCGCCGCCGCAGGCGGTCAGCAGACACAGGGAGAGGGCCAGGATCGTGCCGAGAACAAGACTCAATTTCTTTTTCATGGTGATTCCTCCTTTTTGTCTAATTTTTTTGCAGGTCATATATGTTCATCCGCTTCGCGGGGACTCCTTTGGTCGTCATCCCACCCCCTCATTGACAAAGCGCAGGAACGCGTCCATATTTGCGTCGGCCTGATGCTCCATCTCCGTGGACAGGGGCAGGTAGAAGTAGGCGCCGCTCACCTCAGTCTGGCCCGGTTCATCCCAGCTCATGTTGTCATCCCAGGTCACGTCCACCAGCACCGGCTCGCTGCCGTCGCAGGGGTAGATCACGTTCCAGGCGTGGCTGCTCTCCTCCGTCTCGTTGCCCCACACCCAGGCACAGTTGATGCCGGCGTAGTGGGCGATAAGGGCGAAGGCCCGGGCGTAGGCGGCGCAGACCGCCGTCTCCTGTCCCTCTCCCAGCACGTTGTAGGCCTCCTGCAGAGAGTCATATCTGGAGGAATAGAGCATATCGTTGGGGTCGTAGCCCATGGGGTCATAGGTCACCTGGCAGGCCACATAGTCGTGGATCTCTCTGGCGTACTCCATCTCGCTCTCATAGCTTGCAAAGCCGCCGATGGGCGCCGGATTCTTCATCACATACTCCAGGGCCTCGGCCCTGGCCTCCAGATCCCACTCCGGGTGCTCGTACCGCAGCTCCACCCGGGCGAAGACGCTGTCCGGGTCGCCGTCCTCCTGGATGTACATGTCCCAGGTGTGATAGGCGCTGAACAGGTAGTAGGACATAGCGGCGGTGCAGGCGCTGTCCAGCACCACGTGCCCCGCCCCGTCGCTGGGGGCCAACTCCCGGGTCAGGCGGCACTCAAATTCCGTGCGGCCCCACAGCAGGTTCCAAAGGGCGTAGACCGCCACCTCCTCCTGGCTGGCAAACAGGGGCTCCTCCTCATAGATCAGCTCCCGGATGCCCAGCAGGTCTGGCACCAGCTCCGGCACATCCTCCACCGCCAGCTCAAAGTCCTCCGGCATGGCCTCGGGGTACTGCTCCGGCTGGGGCTCGGCGCTCCCGGCATCCTCCTGTCCGTCGCCGGTCTCCGGGTCGGAGACCGATGGGGCGGAGATCTCTGGAGCAGAGGTCGGCTGGGATGAACTCTCTCCTCCCGTCCCGGTGCCGCCGCAGCCGGAGAGCAGGGCCAGACACAGAAGCAGGGATAGCAGGCACTTTTTCCCTCTCATAGGCTTGCGCCTCCTTTCCCGCTCCGCCTCACCAGAGAACCAGGCAGTTCAGGGCGCTTTCCGCATCCCAGGGCAGATCCAGGGCGGGATAATAGTCGTCCAGCGCAGCGAAGGCCTCGCCTCTCGCGTTCACCCCGTCATAGGTGTCCGCCTGGGTGGGGACCGACAAAACCAGTCCGTCATACCAGTCGGGGGCCGTGATGGTGATGGTTTCGGCATAGATGTTGCGGTAGCCCTCCACGTCGTTCCGCCGGCTGCTCTCCACGCCGATGTCCAGTTCCACCGCCCCCTCGGGGGTGTCGAACGCGAAGTAGTAGCTCCCGTCGCTGGTCTCGAAGTTGTCGTTGTCCGGCAGGAGAACGCCGGTGTAGTAGTCGTAGAACAGGTACGAGGCACCCATGGAAACGCCGATGGTAAACATGGGGATGTCCTCCTCGGTAAAGCCCCGGTAGAGGGTGACGATCCGCTCCACATAGCCGTTGCCCAGATCCCTCTCGCTCTCCAGATCCACGGAGCACACCAGCGGGCCCACATTGTAGTATTGGCCATCGGTATTCATCTCAAAGTAGTAGGCGCCGTCCTCCAGCGTGGCATTCCCCTGGCCCAGCTCGTAGTTGATCCCGATCTCATACTCGTCGAAGTAGTAGTTCGGAGTGAAGTCGGGCAGTTCCGAGGCAAAGAGCCCGTCGCCCTCCCCGTCGATGAGGCCGCCGTCCCTGTCCAGGGCAAAACGCTCGCCGCTGTCCAGAACGATTTCCGTGCCCTCCGGCGTGTAACTGCCAGAGGTGCTGTCGCCGTCCGCGTTGTACATCTCATAGGTGCCGTCGCCGTAGACATACAGCCAGATATCATAATCCCAGTACTCCCAGCAGCCGACAAAGTCCTCGAAGTTGACTTCCGGTTCATCCAGGGTGTCCCCCGGGTCGCTCTCGATCACATCGCCCCGGCCATCCTCCTCGCCCTCGCTCTCGCTTTCGCTCCCGCCGCCGCAGCCGGCCAGCAGGGAGAGCGCCATAGCCAGGCTCAGAAACAGCGCGCCGATCTTTCTCAGCTTCATATCCACATTCCTCCTAAGAAATCTATCTGATGTATCCGGGAAAATCTCCTCCGGCCGCGGCCATCACCACTCGGGCAGCTCGGAGAGGAACAGGGTGTCTCCAAAGCTGTCCACCAGGCCGCCGGAGCCGTCCAGAGCAAAGGTCATCGCGCTGTCCTCCAGGCACAGCTCGTCGCCGGACATGTAGTAATTGCCCATGACATCCAGCCCGTCCGAGTCGTACCACTCATAGGTGCCGTCGCCGTAGATGCATACCCAGGTGTAGGTGTCGGTGTACTCCCAGCAGCCGTAGAAGTCCTCGGCGGTGACGGTGGGGCTGTAGTCCTCTTCGTCGTCCCATTCGTAGTAGAAGTCGGGCAGTTCCGAGGGAAACAGCAGTTCGCCGTCGCTGTCGATTAGGTTGCCCTCCCCGTCCAGAGAAACAGTCAAGCCCAGACCGTCCAGGTACAGCTCCACGCCGTCCATGTAGTAGCCGGCACTGAGACTGCTGTACTCACTGATCCACTCATAGGTGCCGCCGCCCTGGATGTACAGCCACACATCCTGGTTGGCGTACTCCCACACGCCATAGAAGTCCTCGGCGTTGACCTCCGGCTCGTAGTCGGGCACCCCGAGCCCCTCCTCGTCGTCCCAGGTGTCGGGCAACTCCGAGGCGAACAGGGCATCGCCGTCACTGTCCACCAGGCCGCCCTTCCCGTCCTGGGTGTAGCGCATGCTGTTGTCCAGCACCAGTTCCCCATCCTCCACGGTGTATGTCCCTGAGGAGGTGTCCGTCGGGCTGATCCAGTCGTAGGCCTCGTCCTCATGGACGACCAGCCAAAGGTCATACGCTTCATACTCCCAGCAGCCGTAGAAATCCTCGGCGGTGATCTCGGCGTCATCGCCTCCGCCGCAGCCGGCCAGCAGGCCCAGCAGCAAGGCCAGGCAAGCCGTCAGTACAGATAATTTCTTTCGTTTCATACGCTTTCCTCTCTGACACGCGTTTGCGCTCCTGTTGGCCCGGATCTACGCAGCGGACAGGGCGGCGATCCTAGGAGCTGAGTCCGGCAGCTGGGAGGCAAACAGGGTGTCGCCGTCGCTGTCGATCAGGCCGCCTTCCCCGTCCAGGGTCAGGGCCAGGTTTATGCCCTCCAGGTACAGCGTCTCGCCGTCCATGTAGCAGGAGCCGCTGGATTCAAGGCCGTCGATCTGGTACCAGTCGTAGGTGCCGGAACTGGAGCCCTCCCCGAAGATGCAGATCCAGTTGTCGTACGCCGTGTACTCCCAGCATCCGACGAAGTCCGCGATGGTGATCTGAGAGACGGCACCCTCATCGGCATTGGGCAGCGTCGAGGGGAACAGGGCGTTGCCGTCGCTGTCAATCAGGCCGCCTGCCCCGTCCACGACAAAGCGCAGACCGTTGTCCAGCACCAACTCATCCTCCTCCATGGTGTAACTGCCGGAACTGGCGTTGTCTCCATCCACCCACTCATAGGTGCCGTCCTCCCGGATATCGACCCAGACGTAGTAGTTCTCATACTCCCAACAGCCGTAGAAGGCGTAGGCATATATCTCCCAGTACACCTCGCCGTATTCGCCTTCTTCGTCCTCCCGGCCTGCCAGGATGTCACTGCGGACAAAAACCATATCGCGATAGCCGGTGATCTGGGTGCCCTCCTCCGACAGGGTCAGCTCCAGATCCTCCCCATCCAGGGTGGTGAGGGTAATGGCGTATCCGTCGATGGCCGTGCCGTCCTCGTCCCCCTCCACCAGGTCCTCGTACCCGCTGTCATAGATCTCCCAGGAGCCATCCCAGTAAAAGCACAGCTCGTACTCACTTTTCGGGTCGATCCAGAGATAGCTGTCGAGGGTCTGCACCGTGGTCCGCGGTACCTCCAGGTCCTCGGCCCGGATGAAGAGCAGATCGGCGCCCCCATGCGTCAGGCCGCCCTCCCCGTCGTCAATCAGCGGCAGTTCGAACATGCTTGCCGAAACTTCCATATCCGAGGGCACCGAGAACTCCCGTGTTACCATGACGCCCTCCTCCGTTTCCACCCAGGAGCCGGTGGTGACCAGGTCGAACTGCACGTCGTATAGGAAGATCCGGCCGTTCTCCCCCAGCTCCAGCCAGTACTCGGTGTCCCCGTCCGCATGCCGCCAGGTGCCCTCATAACCCTGGGGGGCGTCGGGCTCACTGGAACTGTCAGGTTTGCCGGAGCTGTCGGACTTATCGGAACTGCTGGATCCGCCGCAGGCGGCGAGGGCCAGCAGCAGCGTAAGGCAGCAGGCAAAGATCGCGCACATCTTCATTCTTTTCATGTCATGTCCTCCCTTTTTTCCAGCCCGCCCATGCGCGGACAGACGCCAGATCAGCCGGCAAAGGGCAGTTCGGAGGCAAACAGATACTCGTCATTGTTGTCCAGGATCCAGCCGGCCTCTCCCGCCGGGTCCAGCACAAAACTGATGCCGCTGTTCAGGCGCAGGGTCTCCCCGTCCATGTAATAGGTGCCCGCATCCGCCAGGCCTTCGGTGTTGTAGAATTCATAGGTGCCGTCGCCGTAGATGCACAGCCACACATCGGTGTTGACGTACTCCCAGCAACCGTAGAAGTCCTCGGCGGTGACGGCGCCATTCCCTCCGTCGGGGAAGTAGTCGCCCCGGCCAGTTTCCAGTATGCCCATGTAAGCCAGGGAACGGTAGAGTACGGCGGCGGTGGCGGCGTTGGTCAGATCACGCGTGGGCATCAGGTAGCCGTTGTCGGTACCCTCCACAATGCCCACGTTCATCAGAAGCTGGATGGAATCCCGGGCCCAGCTGCCGATCTCCCCGTAGTCGTGGAACTCCGCAATCTGCCGGTAGGACTCACTGCCTGTGCCGTAGCCGGGGGCGCAGCCCATATAGTCCATGGCCCGGTACAGGAAGGTGAATGCCTGCTCCCGGGACAGGTATAGGTCAGGCCCGAAGTTGTTGTTGCCAATGCCGGTGGTGATGCCGCAGTCCATGGCCCACTCCACCGCCTCGATGTAGATGCTGTATGGGTGGACGTCGTTGAAGGTCCGGTCAATCTCCGCGTCGGGCGAGCCGAAGGCCAGCCACAGGGAGTAGATAAACTCGGCGCGGGTGGTAAAGACGTCAGGTCCAAAATTGCCCTCGCTGTCCACGGTCATGATCCCCTGATCCACCAGGGCATCCACATAAGGATAGGCCCAGTTGTCCTCCGGCAGATCGGCGATCCAGGCGGCGGAGGCGGGAACCGCCATCGCCAGGGTCAGGAGCAGAGCCAAAAGCGCAGTCCTCTTTTTCATCGCAGCGTGCTCTCCTTTCTAAAATCAAGGCCTTTTCTTCTCTCGCGGAATCCTTAAGGCTTGTTGACATATTTCAGACAAGCCTTAATAGTATGAGCCTACGATCATGCCCAGCAGCTCATCGCAGGCCATCTCCACCACCGGGAAACTGTCCCGGTACCAGCGGACGAATTTTCCGTCCGTCTTCGCACTCTTCCAGA
Source organism: Pseudoflavonifractor phocaeensis (assembly GCF_016901955.1). Classification (GTDB taxonomy): domain Bacteria; phylum Bacillota; class Clostridia; order Oscillospirales; family Oscillospiraceae; genus Flavonifractor; species Flavonifractor phocaeensis_A. The sequence goes on along the minus strand of NZ_JACJLC010000013.1, from coordinate 46,078 downwards.
CTGCCTCCTCCCGCAGGGGGCCAAACCGGGCTGTCTGGAATTTCGTCTGGAAATTGACCACGGCTGTGCTCCCTGTCTCAAAAATGATTTGGAGCACCCCGTCCTGTAGGGGCCACACCGCCGAGATCGGGATCTTTTCCATACTTTCGCCTCCTTTGGTATAAACATCCCTTTACAATGCCATTGTACGGTGGGTATTCAGTTTTGTCGTGGGCCTTCAGGTACTAATTTTGGTACCAATTCTTCTGGACAAGCCGGTCTATCTGAGGCCGGTGCGATCCTGCCTCTGTCAATGACAGCAGCAGAAAGGTTCGATTTATTTTGAACTGCGCCCATCCCACCTCGCTCTTGTAAGCAAGGATACTGAATAACTCGGTAACCTGCCTATTCTATTTCGTGGATGCTTTCCCCACGCCCGGAACTATACAACTCAGAATCTAAGTACCATGACCGGCGGTTCCAGCCCAGATAAAATCCCCACGTCTATCACTCTCGCGTACTGAGCACCTTGCGCGCTCTGGCTACCCACGCCGTCACATGGTTTGCCGCTACACCGAACCGCTCCCCGATCTCTCGGTTGGTGTATCCATCCATCAGCATCCGGATGGCCTGGAATCCCTTGGCTGTCACCCCGGTGGCCTCGGCTTCTGCCCGCTCAAGCCGCTGCAGAAGCGACATACATGCCTCTCGCTGTTCTGGTATATCATCGTCCAGCACCGTGCAGGGCAGTTCAGCAGGGTCAGTGGCCACCTCCCGCCCCCGCCGGGTGGCACGCTCCAACTCAGTATAGATCTCATTGCGGATCAGACGGTAGGCGTAGGTGGAAAAGGCCACCGTGTGCCCCGGCTTATCTGTTTGGGCCGCCTTGCACAGTCCCAGGCACCCGATTTGGAACAGGTCGTCATAGCCGAACATGCTCCCCGCGCCCAGTGTATGGACGCAGTCCTGGATCACCTTGCCCACCAGTCCCATGTTCTCCTCAACCTTGATCCGCTGCTCCTTCGTAAGCGGCGACAGCATATCATGCACCTCCTGATACTTTTCTCAATTTGTTTTGCTGCTCCAGCCGCTCCTGGAGCAGTTTCCGACTCTCGTCAATGACCACCTGGCAGTAATACTCGCCCAGATGCCCGATGTGGGCGTGGGCCATAGGCGCCTGCACGGTCATGGCCAGCCATTGGTAGGCGTCCCGCTTGCTCATGAGTCCAGACTGATACAGTTTGTTGAACTCCTGATGCGCGGCATACCGCAACTTCCGCAGTCTCGGCCCGGCCAAGCTACCCATGGGTTCCAAGGTCCCCGGGTGCGCCATCACAAAGAAATCGCAGGCCGGGTACCGGGAACAGACATAGGCCATCGCACCAGGCCGGTGCGTCCTGCACAGGCCTTCCGCACTGCGGAGCACCGCGGGGCTGCCGCAGTGGCAGCGCAGCCGCCCATCGCCAGGCAGTACCCCTGCCCGGCTGCGTCTTGATTTCTTGCTCATCTTGTGTCCCTCCTTACCAGAAGATAACTTCCATATTCCCTACTCGCACCGGCATCGCCAAAACCGCCGAAACACAAAAAAAGGCCGGAAGCCCGCTGAAAAAGACAATGCAGAGCCAAGCGCTGGAATAGTGGTGTCGCATCCAGCCATTGACTCTGCACTGTATTTCAGCGGCCTTCCGGCCACATTCTTTTAAGACAAGATCTGCGCCTTGTGGGGCCGCGGTACAGCGGCTCCGTCACGATTTCCCACCCTCTTCTGGCAGGTCTGACGCCAAGGCGCCCCGGCGTATCGAGAGCCTGTGCGCAGTATCTTGTTACAATGGAATTATAACAAGATACCGTGAAATAGTCAACAAAAATCCTCATTTTCGCGGTAATTTCATCAACTTTTTTGCCGTTTTCAGTCTGGGAGATCCCATCTCAGTCTGGGGGCGTTTTTCCTTTCAATACTGCTCGTCGTCCTCGTCTGCCCACTCGTCATAATCAGCCTCTTGGCGGTGCCGCTTGGCAAAGTGGAGCGCCACCAAGCCGCCGCCCCCGCAGGCAAGGCCGACCAGGAAAACCACCAGAGGAACGATGGGAATACCGCTGGCAGGCTCTGTGGCGGTATTCTGTTCCTGCGGCTGTTGCACCTCTTCTGATGACTGCTGGGTGTCTGGTGTCTGCTCTACGGATGGATCTGGGATATAGCAGGACACCATCGCCATCTGGAACCCATTGCGCAGCCGCTGTGATACCCTCACCCAGCGGTTCCATCTGTTTTCATCTTTTTCCATTTCCTTCCCTCCTTTTCGTCAAAATTGCAGCAAAGAGCCGCCTCGAAGCGATCGTTTCCAATCGTTTCAAGGCGGCTCCCTGCCGTCAGGTCCAGTTTTGGACGATATCAGGATAGCACATCTGCGCTCCCCTTGTCATCCGCACCGACCTTGCCAATTTTCTGCCTTTTTTCTGCCATAGAATAGGACATCACCCCTCCAGCAGCGTCAAAAGTTCCAGCCAGGCGTCCAGACAGCCGACCGGAGCTGTCCAAAGCCGGATGGAGAGGATATTGACCGCCTGCTGGCGAAGGCGGTAATAATGCCGCTCCGAGATGTCCAGCCGGTACAGGATATCCGAGTGGCTTGGCCTGTCCGGCGTGATGAACGTCTGAAAGATGATGTTATACATCAGCTCCCCGTTGCCCGGCTTATGGCGCAGGACGGTCAGGGCCTCGTTGATCCGATCAAGTAGGAGTCGGGACTTCCGGATACTGAGCAGACGGTGCTCTAATTTCGCATTCCCCAGCGCTACCTGCGTATCCACCACACTGAGCAGCGCATCTAAGTCCTTCAGTGGCTGATCCAGTTCCTGAGCCACCTCACCGGGAAAGCACTCCAGGGCCCAAACGATATCTCGATAGTGCTTGAGCATGACCTGGGTATTGTGGTACATATTCCGACGCAGCTCCTGCTCCGCAAGCCGCGCTTTCGCATTAGGGATGTCCGGATCACCCACAATTCCTCTGCGCTCCAACAAACTGCGCAGCTGCTCTTTGGGAATCGCGCTTACCTGATTCGGCAGTTCACCACAAAGGGATGCCTTCAAATCTGCCATGTTCAATACCTCCATCGTCCTGTTCCGCAGGTCCAGCCCGTGCGGAGTTTCCACGGAAAAATTCAAAATTCGGCGTCACTGGAGAATTCCCTTGGCAGTCCTCCCAAACATACTCTAAAATCTTACCCAGAGAAAAATACGCGCGCGTATTATAGCAGTCCTCAGATGCAACACGGCACTCAACCTGCCCCCGGGGCAGCGCGGTACGGCTATACCAGGCGACCAGTTTGCAGATGCGGGCATGATCGCTCTGCTGTTTTTCGTGCGTATTGCCGTCTTTTTTGCGTATTTCTCGCAAAATGCGCTCGATTTCATCTTGGGATGGCAACGTGAATTGTTCTCCAGTCGGATAGGCTGCGTTGAAGATGAGGCAGCCGAAAGCACCAGGCAGCTTATACAGCGGGAAGGCATCCGCATGTTTTCTGAAAAAGCGCCAAACTTTCGTCTTTTCCCATCCCCAGCGCCTGCCAAGGGATTCCAATGTCAAAACAGCGCCGTACTGCCCAAACTGGACAGCTGGCGCTGAGTAGGAAAACGCATTGCTCGGCTCCTGCCAAACTGTGTGGCACCAGAGATCCAGCCATGCGTCTGCCTCAGCAAATTGATAATTGCGCTCTGTAAGCCTCTGTGTGGCATTTCTGGGCAGACAGAGGAATCCATACCCCTCCGTCGCATAAACCGCCTCACGGCCCATACAGGGCTCGCCAGAGCATCTTACGACCCAGTCCGTGACTTGATAGGTCAGTTTCTTTGTCTTCGCATCCAGCGTGTAAGAAATGTAGCCAAGTTCTGAGAGTTCGTCTATTAGTCCCAGGGCCTGTTGCCGTCGCTTAACCCCCAGGATGCTTTTCAGGCCGACAATACCTCCTGCCCATCCTCCGGCGTTTACCTTATTGATATAACCACAGTAGTGGGCCTGCCCATTTCGGAACGCTGCGCGGGAGGCCATGCGAGTCCAGGCGCCCATGATACCCTTTCCTGATGGGAGCTGATTGCGGGGCAACTTGACCCATTGATATTTGAGTAGGCACTTCATCTCGTCGGCCTCCCTTCTGTATAGATTGAAAAAAGCCCCGCTCCGTGCTACACTGATAAACACGAAAGCGAGGCTTGATTAAAATGCTATATGCCTGTGATAATTGCCATTACTTGTTCCCCAGAACAGTTGAAAAGACCTGTCCTGACTGCGGGAAAACGACCATTCGCCCAGCAACCGACGAAGAACAAGAGGATTATAGAAAACGGCGTAATGAGAATCTTTGGACTGATGATAACGGTAGTTGTTGAGTTCTGCCAGCAAAGCCGATTTTCTGACTCACTACCCATGCAGTTTTCTGCCTATAGCACATTATTAATCTTTGTATATGTACTACATTTCATGGGATGTATTTTACACCCCACAAATATAGAATTACGCCCGAGGCTCGTAAGTCTCGGGCGCTTCTTTTGCAGTATTCTTTTGGGGTATTCTTTACTTGGTATATCCCCAAAACCCTTTAATCTTTTCTATTGCAGTGGCCGTTTCTGCCAAAAGAGGCAAAATCGAAGCGACTGCCTCCCCAATTATAACTGTACTATACCTACGTGCTATATCAGACCCTGTCTCAACTGGTGTAAAATTGGTGTAATTCATTAGGCAGCCATACCATCAAATTAACGATTTCCCAGACATTACAGCGGTTTGGTGGGTTCTCCATGTATTTCCAATGCCTTTAAATACAAGGCAGGCACCTCGCAACCTTCATACTTCTGAATATAGTATTATATCAAGGACAGCCCTTCATTGCAAACCTTTTTAACCCCTATCATGCACAAAACAATGTCGTGGAAAGCCTTTGTTTTCTTTCGCCCTTCTCTATTGAACGGCGCCAATCACTCCCCGTCTTTTTCTTTCACATCTTTTGACATTTGCCAGCCCATCCACTATACTGATAACAGAGAAGGGCGGCGCTTCCATATGGCACTGTTCCCCGGAACCGCCGTCTCAACGTGAGATAAAAAGGAGCGACGACACATGCGGCGAAAAATTCTTTCCTCCCTGTTGGCATTGACCATGGTCCTTCTCCTGACTCCCGCGGCATCCGCTGCCAGTCTGGATAACTTCAAAAAGGTCAATTCCTACACGCAGGGGCAATTTACCGACGTGGCCGCCAACGCCTGGTATGCCCAGACCGTCCGGTCCACATGGGAGCAGGGGCTGTTCCAGGGCAACTCCGCCACCACCTTCAACCCCACGGGGGAGATCACCCTGGCGGAGACCATCGCCCTGGCCTGCCGGCTGCACAGCATCTACCACACCGGCGTCTGCAATCTGGGTGGAGGGACGCCCTGGTACCAGGTCTATGTGGATTACGCCGTGGCCAACGGCATCATCTTCCCGGGACAATACGGCAGATATGACGTTGCCGCCACCCGGGCACAGTTTGTGTCCATTCTGGTCAAAGCCCTCAACCAGGAGGTCTATCCCGCCATCAATTCTGTGGCCCAGGGTTCCATCCCCGACGTGCCCGCCGCGGCGGATTACGCCGCCGGCGTCTACCTGCTTTACAATGCGGGCGTTCTCACCGGCCGGGACGCCAAGGGCAGCTTCTCCCCCCAGTCCACCATCCAGCGGAGCGAGGCCGCCACCATCGTCGCCCGCATGGCCAATCCCAGCCTCCGGGTGACCTTCAGCCTGGGCGGCGCTGACTCCGGCCGGGTCCTGGTGTCCCAGGCCCTTGAGGAGGATCCCCTGGACTATACGGTGACCCGGGACAGCGTGGTCATTCAGGATCTGCGGGACTTCTGCGGTACCGGCCTGACCTACCACAACGCCAGCGTGGGCAGCACCTATACCGACCGCAAATTTGAGGGCACAGCAGAGGACAAGGCCATTCTGGAGGAATATGTGGCGGTCCTCACCGGCGGCGGATACAATCTGGAGCTGGTGGCGGAATACGACCAGACCTACACCACCACCTTTTTCAGCTGGGGGCTGGACTACACCGGCACCGGGGACGTCACCTCCAAAAAAGGCGTGACCTTCGCGAAGACCTCCGCCAACATCTGTATCTGGGGCACCATCGAGCGCGGCAAGCTGGAGGCCACCGTGGAGATCCCCACGCAGATGAAGCAGGTGGATCTGGGCCTGCGGTATGACAGTCCCTCTGTCTCCACGGGGATCGCCGGGCCCTCCGCCCTGGCCGGGCTCTACCGGAATGGGGACGGCAGCTTTGAGACCTCTGACGGCCGGCTGAAAACTCAGCTTGGCCAGGCCGCCGTTCTGCGGGACGGGGTGGCCTACAGTGCCGGCGCCACCTTCCAGGCCGACCAGGGGAATGCCCGGGATAAGCTCTGGGTGGACAGCTACTACCGCAATGAATCCTTCTTTTTCTGTACCCCCATGGACGCGGTGATGACAGGCGATATCTATACCCTGAAAGACCTTGCGCAGGAGGAATCCTGGATCATAAATTGGGACTTCACCGCCGCAAACCAGTTTGACGACTTCCGCTGGCAGCTTTTCTTCGGCGCCGGCCACGACGGTGATTTCATCACTCCCGTGGTGGGCTCGCGCAATGAATTCCAAGATCTTACAGTTCGGATCATGTACTGGAACCCCGGCGTGGAGGGAGTCTACTACATCTACGCCGAATATGACACCAAACCCTACGCCGTGGAGGCCCTGGTGGCCGTGGACCTGACTGCCGCTCCCGCCGGCTCGGACTCCCAAGGCTCCACCACCCCCTCCGGCAGCGGCAGCTCCGGCAGCTCCTCTTCCTCCGACTCCGATTCCGACAGGCCCGTCCAGATACGCTGTACCTTCGTCGGGTGTTCCGACGGCAAAGTGGAATGCAGCGCCTGCGACGGCGAAGGGGGCAGACAGGTCTATGACAACTCCACGCCCCAGTATGACGGCGTGGGCAGCAACACAGACAAATGGGACTGGGAGACCTGCTATAAATGCCACGGTTCGGGTGAGGTGGACTGCAGCCGCTGCGGCGGCACCGGCTGGATCGAGTTCAAGTAAGGCTGATCTTGCGCCTGTCCGATCTCCCCAACGAAATATCTCTCAAAACAGCAGATGGACCTGTCGCAGAATAGAAAAATTCTGCGACAGGTCCATCTGCCTTTTTTACATGATTCAGCCCTTCCGCTTCCCAGTGGCAGCCTTGGCGGCGTTCTGCTCCGCCGCCCAAACCGCGGGGCGGTTTGGGGGCCCTTTGATCTCATCTGCCCTGGCGGTCTCTCAGCCTTTCAGCTTCTCAATGGCAGCCTTGGCGGCATTCTGCTCCGCCGCCCAAACCGCGGGGCGGTTTGGGGTCCCTTTGATCTCATCTGCCCGGGCGAACTCAATTCGCCCGGCATCAAGATTTTGCTGCGCAAAATACTTGGCGCCGCATAGCGGCGGCGCGCTTACGCGCGCAAAAGAGGCGGAGCGCCCTGGCGGTCTCTCAGCCTTTCAGCTTCTCAATGGCAGCCTTGGCGGCATTCTGCTCCGCCTCTTTTTTGCTGTGGCCCCTGCCCTGGCCGATGGGGGTGCCGTTCAGATCCACCTCTACCGAGAAGATCTTGGCGTGGTCGGGACCCTCGGCGCCGATGAGCTGATAGCCCAGCACCTGGCCGCTCTCCCGCTGCACCAGCTCCTGGAGGGCAGTCTTATAGTCCCGGCTGGCGCTCTTCTCCTCCTCCCGGTCCAGGATGAACTTCTGGATGATCTTCCGGGCGGAGCCGATGCCCCCATCCAGGTAGACGGCGGCGATGACCGCCTCCACAGCGTCTGCCACAATAGAGGGCCGCTCCCGGCCGCCGCCGGCGTCCTCCCCCTTGCCCAGCTTCAGGTAGGACCCCAGGTCCAGCTGCTGGGCCACCTCCACCAGACTGCCCTCGCACACCAGGGCAGCCCGGGTGCGGGTCAGATCTCCCTCGGGCAGGTCGGGGTGGGCGCGGAACAGGTAATCGGCGGTCACCATCCCCAGCACCGAATCCCCCAAAAACTCCAACCGCTCATTGCTCTGGCTGCCCCTGGCCTTGTTCTCATTGGCGTAAGAGCTGTGGGTCAGGGCGTTTTCCAACAGGGCCCGCTGGCTGAAGCGGTAGCCCAGCTTTTCTTCCAAGGCTTCCATCCCGGTCTCTCCCTTCATGACAGGAGCCCCGCCACAGGCGGGGCTCCCCATTGCGCTGATGTGTGTCAGTCCTCCAGCTTGGACTTCAGATAGTTTACCAGATCGGCCACAGTGGACAGGCCGGACATATCGTCCTCACCCATATTCTCCAGGCCAAACTCCTCTTCCACCGCCATGGTCAGCTCCACGATATCCAGGGAATCGGCTCCCAGATCCTCAAAGGTGGTCTCCATGGTGATGCTGTCGGCTTCCACGCCAAACTGCTCGGACAGCAGACCGGTAAGCTTCTCAAAAATCATGTTAATCTACTCCTGTCCCATCCGTCATGTGACGGTTTATTCCGCTTGCACTATGATAATAGGCAAGTTTTGGGCACCTGTCAATAGGTAAGGCAAATTTTTTATCCCTCGCCGGCAGAGAGCTTCATGTATTCGATGTTTTCCACCAGATCGTCGATCATGCCGGAGGCAGCGAAGTCCCGGGCCTGTCGGATGGCGTTCTTGATGGCGTAGTCGTTGGAAGAACCGTGGGCCTTGATCACCGGCTTGGAAATGCCGATGAGGGCAGTACCGCCCACCTCGCTGGAGTCCATCATCTTCTTGAACTCCTTCAGGCCGCCGGCCACCATCACCGCCGCCAGCTTGGTGAAGATGTTCTTCATGAAGATGGACTTGAGCTGCTTGGAGATGAAGCCGCCGGTGCCCTCCATGGTCTTGAGGAAGATGTTGCCCGAATAGCCGTCGGACACGATCACGTCCACCTCGCCGTACACCGCCTCCCGGGCCTCCACGTTGCCCACAAAGCGGATGCGGCCGGCCTTGTCGGCGGCGGTGAGCAGGGCGTGGGCCTCCCGCTGAAGATCGGTGCCCTTGGAGGGCTCCGCCCCGATGTTCAGCAGACCCACCCGGGGTTCAGGCCGCTTGAGCACCCGCTCGGCGTAGTAGGAGCCCATGAAGGCGAACTGGAGCAGGTACTCCGGGGTGCCCTCGGCGGTGGCGCCGCAGTCGATGAGCACCGCGCCCCCCTTGCCGGTGGGCACCACGGGGGCCAGGGCGGCCCGGCGGATGCCCTTCACCCGGTGGATCATCAGGGTTGCGGCGGAGAGCAGGGCCCCGGTGCTGCCGGCGGACACAAAGGCGTCGCCGCCGCCGCTTTTGAGCAGATTCAGCCCCACCGTCAGAGAGGAGTCCTTCTTCTCCCGGAAGGCGGTGGCGGGATTGTCGCACATCTCCACCACCTGGCTGGCGTGGGCGATCTCCAGTCCGGGGGGCAGATCGCCGATGCCGTCCTCTTTGAGCACCTTCAGGATCTCCTCCCCCTGGCCCACCAGGATCACTTCCACCCCCAGCTCCTTGACGGCAGCCAGAGCGCCCCGCACGTTGGAGGCAGGCGCGTTGTCGCCGCCCATGGCGTCTACGATGATCTTCATAACCTTCTCCTCTACTTTCTATGTTCGTTCTCCGGGATAAAGGGCCGGCGGGCGATTGATACTCGCCCCTACAAAACTCAGGGACCGTTTTCGTTCTCTTTGTAGCGGCGGCTATCAGCCGCCCGTCCCTTCGTCCCTCCGTAGCGGTCTGGGTTCGTCAGTGAGGCCCAGCAGATAATCAGCGGAAACATTATAGTGGATACAAATCAGAGCGAGACGGGCCAGTGTAGTTGCCCCTCTCCCATTCTCCATTTCACCGACCTGGTTGGGCTTTACGCCTAATATTTCCGCAAGTTGCTTTTGGGTTTCCCCTGCCTGACCACGCACCTTCCGCAGACGCAACCCAAATAATTCATTATGATACATGGCCGCCCCCTTGATATACCCAATAAAACCGTGTATATTGAATACACGATTTTATTGGGGTGATATTATGAACGCATTACTTTCTGACCTGTCTTCCCTGGCCCAGGAACAATTTCCCATTGTGCCCGACGCCGAGGCTCACGCCCGCCAGCGGCTGCTGGCCCGGCACCTGGACACCGTCCGGGCCGGGCTGGGGGAGGAATTCATGGACAAGCTGTGGGAGACCCTGGTGGAGCAGGGTCAGGCGGACCAGGAGGCCGCTTTTCTCCGGGGCCTGCGGCTGGGCCTGGCCCTCCACCGCCTGTAATTGTTCGGGCCCGCCGGACGGCCGCCATATATGGCGGCCCTACAGGAAATCTGCGTCCCATTCGTAGGGCCGGCATATATGCCGGCCGCTCCTGCCGGGCGTGCTTGCCGCCTGTAGGGGCCGATGCCCTCATCGGCCCGCCACGTCCAGGGTATCCAAAATCTCCAGGGCCCGTTTACTCAGCTCGGCGTTCTTGTTCCGCTTGCCCTTGACCCGGTAGCCCAGGGGCGGGATGATGCCGAAGTTCACGTTCATGGGCTGGAAATCGGCGACGCTCTCGTTGCTGACATAGAGGGCCAGGGCGCCGGTGGCGGTCTCCCGGGGGAAATCCACCGGGGGCTTGCCCTCCAGCCGCCGGGCCAGCTCCACCGCCGCCAGGAAGCCGGAGGCGGTGGACTCCACATAGCCCTCCACCCCGGTGATCTGCCCGGCAAAGCAGATCCGGGGCTCCTTTTTCACCCGGTAATACCGGTCCAGCAGCCGGGGGGAATCCAGGTAGGTGTTGCGGTGCATCACCCCGTACCGGACGAACTCGGCGTTTTTCAGGGCGGGGATCATGGAGAACACCCGCTTCTGCTCCGGCCACTTCAGGTGGGTCTGGAAGCCCACCAGGTTGTAGATGGTGCCGTCGGCGTTGTCCCGCCGCAGCTGCACCACCGCGAAGGGCTCCTTCCCGGTTTTGGGGTCCTTCAGGCCCCGGGGCTTCAGCGGCCCATAGCACAGGGTCTGCTTCCCCCGGCGGGCCATCACCTCCACCGGCATACAGCCCTCGAACACATTTTTGTCCTCAAACCCGTGGACCTCCGCCTCCTGGGCGGCACACAGCTGGGTCCAGAAGGCGTCATACTCCTCCTCGGTCATGGGGCAATTGATATAGTCCGGAGTGCCCTTGTCATATCGGGAGGCGAAAAAGGCGCTGTCCATGTCCACGCTCTCGAAGGTGACCAGGGGGGCGGCGGCGTCAAAGAAGTTCAGGTAGTGGCTCTCGGGGAAGAAGTCACGAATTGCCTCCGCCAGCGGGTCGGAGGTCAGGGGCCCCGAGGCCACGATCACGTTCCCCTCCGCCGGGAGGGCGGTGACCTCCTCCTCCACCACGGTGATGAGGGGATGGCTGCGGATTTTCTCGGTAATAGCCTGGGCGAAGCCGTGACGGTCCACCGCCAGGGCGCCCCCCGCCTCCACCCGGTGGGCATCGGCGCAGGCGAGGATGAGGGAGCCCATCCGCCGCAGCTCCTCCTTCAGCAGCCCCACCGCGTTTTCCAGCTGGTCGGAGCGCAGGGAGTTGGAGCACACCAGCTCCCCGAACCAGGGGGTGTGGTGGGCGGGGGTCATTTTTTCCGGCTTCATTTCCTTCAGGCGCACGGGGATGCCCCTGCGGGCCAGCTGCCAGGCGGCCTCGCTGCCCGCCAGCCCCGCCCCGATGACGGTAACAGGTTCCATGGGTTCTCCTTTGTATGATATCAGTGGGGCCGACGTGGGCAAGCCCCTACGATTCCGCGTTCTTCTTGGTGGTGGTTTTCTTTGCGGCGGGCTTTTTGGCCGCCGTTGTCTTTTTCGTCGCGGGCTTTTTGGCCGTCGCCTTCTTGGAGGGGGGCTTCTTCTCCTCCTCGGGCGGAGTCCCCTCCGCCGGGGTCTCGGCAGTGGTCTTTTTCTTATAGCCCCGCTGGTCCTCCGGCAGGAAGTTGGGGCACTCCGGGTTGATGCAGAAGGGCTTCTTGAAGCCCCGGCCCGACTTCTTGAACAGGGTGTGACCGCACTCGGGACAGGTCTCCTTTACCGGCACGTCCCAGGTCATGAAGTCGCAGCGACGGGCCTCGTCCTTGTTGGAGTTGTGCTCACAGCCGTAATAGGCGTACCCCCGCTTGGAGGTCTTTTTCAGGATCTTGCCCCCGCACTTGGGGCATTTGCCCGGCATCTCGATGACGATGGGCTGGGTATGGTCGCACTCCGGCCAGCCGGGGCAGGCCAGAAACCGGCCAAACCGGCCCGATTTGTATACCAGGTTCCGGCCACACTTGGGGCAGATCACGTCGGAAACCTCGTCGGGCACCTTGATCCGCTCCCCGTCCAGGTCGGCCTCGGCCTGCTTCATCTCTTTCTCAAAGCCGCCGTAGAACTGGCCCAGCAGACTCTTCCAGTCCACCTTGCCGGTCTCCACCTGGTCCAGCTGCTCCTCCATGTTGGCGGTAAAGGCGGTGTCCACGATGTCGGTAAATTTGTCCTTCATCAGACCGGTGACCACCTCCCCCAGGGGGGTTGGGCGGAGGTTCTTTCCCTCCTTCACCACATACTCCCGGTCCAGAATGGTGGAGATGGTGGGGGCGTAGGTGGAAGGGCGACCAATCCCCTTCTCCTCCAGGGCCTTGATGAGGGTGGCCTCGGTATACCGGCTGGGGGGCTGGGTAAAGTGCTGGTCGGGCTTCAGGCCCTTCAGCTCCAGGGGCTCCCCTTCCCTCAGGTCGGGCAGGGGGGACTGGAAGGTCTCGTCCTCCTCGTCCTTGCCCTCCACATATACGGCAGTATAGCCGGAGAATTTCAGAGAGGAATGGGTGGCCCGGAAGGTATACCCGGCGGAGGCCACCTCAATGGACACGCTGTCGTAGATGGCAGAGGCCATCTGGCAGGCTAAAAACCGGCTCCAGATCAGCTTGTACAGCTTGAACTGCTCGGTGGTCAGGGACTTTTTCACATCCTCCGGGGTAAGGTGGACGTTGGAGGGCCGGATGGCCTCGTGGGCGTCCTGAGCCCCCGACTTGGTCTTGTACACCCTGGGCTTGCCGGGATAGTATTCCGCCCCATACCGGGAGAGAATGAAGTCCCGGGCGGCGGCAGTGGCCTCGTCGGACAGGCGGAGGGAGTCGGTACGCATGTAGGTAATGAGACCCACGGTGCCCTCCCCCTCGATGTCCACGCCCTCGTAGAGCTGCTGGGCGATGGACATGGTACGCCGGGGCGTCATGTTCAGCTTGCGGCTGGCCTCCTGCTGGAGGGTGGAGGTGATAAAGGGAGGCGCCGGGTTGCGCTGCTTGTCCTGTCGCTTCACTCCGGTAACTGAAAAGGGGGCGGCCTGGACTGCCTTGGCCACAGCGTCAACCTCTTCCTGGCTGTTCAGCTCCATCTTTTTTTCTCTGCCGTAGAAATTGGCCTTGAACTGTCCCAGATTAGGGGCGACGCGGGCCAGGTCGGCCTCCAGGGACCAGTACTCCTGGGGGACGAAGGCCTTGATGTCGGCCTCCCGCTCACACACCAGCCGGGTGGCCACCGACTGTACCCGTCCGGCGGACAGGCCCCGGCGGATCTTCTTCCACAGCAGGGGGGAGATCTGGTAGCCCACGATACGGTCCAGCACCCGACGGGCCTGCTGGGCATTCACCAGATCCATGTCAATGGCTCGGGGATGGGCGATGGAGTCGTTGACCACCTTCTTGGTGATCTCGTTGAAGGTGACCCGGTAGGTCTTGTCGTCGGGGATACCCAGCATCTCCTTCAGATGCCAGGAGATGGCCTCCCCCTCCCGGTCCGGGTCGGTGGCCAGAAAGACTTTATCGCTCTTTTTGGCCGCCTTCTTCAGGTCGTCAATGACCTCTTCCTTGCCCTTGATAGGTTGATAATCCACCGTAAAGTCGTGGTCCACGTCCACGCCCAGCTTGCTCTTGGGCAGATCCCGGACATGGCCCATGGAGGCCTTCACCTCATAGCCAGGGCCCAGATATTTGCCGATGGTCTTGGCCTTGGCCGGAGACTCCACGATGACCAGATTCGATTTTGCCACAGTTTGACGCTCCTTTATCCTTGTTCCTCAAAACGGACGGCGGCGGCAAAGCGCCGGCCGGGTAATTCCTTCAAATAGCCCATGGTCTGCATGAGGGTGAGGGCGGTGTTCACCCGTCGGGCGGGGATCTCAGTCTCCCCCACCAGATCGTCGGCGGTGCGGGCCTTCTCCGCCAGCAGCAGGAAGATCTCCCGCTGTTCCTCCCCCATCTGATCCAACTGGGTCCGGGGCAAAACAGGCAGTCCCTCTTCCTTTGCCCGGGGTTCAGGCTCCGGGGGCGGGGTGGGCGCGGCCTCCAGCCGCTGGTCCGCCTCCTCCTGGGTCACCAGGTTGGGATGCCGCAGTTTATGGCTGAACCGGCTCTCATATTCCCACAAAATGTCCCAGGCGCTGTTGACCAGTCTGGCCTCGCCCCGGCTGATGAGCCAGTTGGTACCGGCGCTCATGGGCGCGTCGATGGGGCCCGGAACGGCGTAAACCTCCCGGCTCTGGTCCAGGGCGGCGTGGGCCGTGATAAGAGCCCCGCTGCGTTCCCCGGCCTCTACCACCAGCGTCCCCAAACTCAGGCCGCTGAGAATCCGGTTGCGGAGTGGGAACCGCCAGCCGTCAGGCCGGGTGCCCGGCGGGTTCTCCGACAGAATGGTTCCCCGGGCGGCCACATCCTGGTACAACCAGTCGTTTTGCCTGGGGTAGATCACATCCACACCCCCGGCCAGCACCGAAACCGGAGCGCCTCCGCCCTGGAGCGCCCCCTTCAAGGCCGCGGCGTCAATACCCTGCGCCAGGCCGGACACCACCAGGGCTCCCGCCCGGGCCAAACCAAAGCCAAAACGACCGGCCATTTTCACCCCGTAGGGGGAGCATGCCCTGGAGCCCACCACAGCGATGGCCGCTTCCTCGTCAAACCGAACAGGCCGGCCTCTGCCATAGAGCACCAGAGGATAGTCCTCCAGCTGGAGCAGCCGCTCGGGGTAGGTGCCGTCCCGGCAGGTCAGCAGAAACAGGCCCAGCCGGTCGCACCGCTCCAGGATCCGCTCCGCCCGCTCCAGAGACTTGTCCCGGAGGGCGGACACCGCCTTTTCCGGCAGGGAAAAGGCCGTCAACTCCTCTCCCTCCGCGTAGTAGACCCGCTCGGCTGTCCCGAAATAGCGCAGCAGCGCCACCTGGCTCCGGGGAGGGAGCCCCGGGCAGGTGGACAGCCACAGCAGATATTGGATCTCCGCCACAGCAGGCCCCTCCTTTCTATCCGGTTACCGCCAGCCCTCCCACATCACGATGGAAGCCGCCACAGCGGCATTGAGAGACTCGCAACGCGCCCGCATGGGGATCTTCAGGGTTGATTTACAGGCGCTCAGCACCGGGGCGGACACACCCCGGCCCTCGCTGCCGATGACCACCGCCGCCCGGTGGAGACAGGCCTGCCTCAGATCGGTCGTGTCCGCCCGGAGGGCGGTGGCATACAAGGGAAGCCCCGCCCTGTCCAGCAGGCGCACCAGGGTGCGCAGCTCCATCTCCCACACCGGTAGACGGAAACAAGCCCCCATGGTGGCCCGCACGGTCTTGGGGGCAAAGGGCTCGGCGCAGCCGGGCAGCAGGACCAGCCCCTCTGCCCCGAATGCGTCGGCGGTACGCCACACGGTGCCTACGTTTCCTGGGTCCTGCACCCCGTCCAGCACCAGATAACGGCCGGAGGCCAGTTCCTCCGGCGGAGCCAGCTCCGGGGTCCGGCAGATGGCAATCATCCCCTGAGGCGTCTCCACTGTGGAAACCGATTTGAGCACATCGGCAGGGACCTCCACCAGTCGTACGCGCTCTGACAGGTGGACAGGGGGCTCTGTTCCCTCCGCCACCACCAGCGTCTCCAGCTCAGCCCCCCATTTCAGGGCCTCCTCCACCAGCTTGGTTCCCTCACACAGAAAGGTTCCTTCCACCCGTCTGGTCTTTTTATCCGTTCCCAGCTTCCGCAGACGGGCGATCAGCGGATTCTGGCGGCTAGTAATCCGTTCCATAATCACAGATCCTGGAGGTGGTTCACATCCTCAGTGCGGCCCAGGGCCACCACTGTGTCTCCCGCCTCCATCACCGTATTGGGGCCGGGGGTGACGTCGAAGTCCTCCTCACCCTTTTTGCGGACGGCAATGATGTTTACCTTATACTTGACCCGAATATTGAGCTGGGCCAGGCTCTTGCCCAGCCACTCCCGGGGAACGGTAGTCTCCACGATACCCACATCGTCGCTGAGCTCGATAAAGTTGAGCACGTTGGAGCTGGACAGGCCCTGAGCCAGCTTAACTCCCATCTCATACTCGGGGAATACCACCCGGTCGGCCCCAATCTTCTGCAGCACCTTCCGGTGGACGTGACTCTGGGCCTTGCAGATGACCTGGCGCACACCCAGCTCCTTCAGGTTGAGGGTGACCAGGGCGGAGGTGCCCACATCCACCCCCACCGCCACTACGGCGCAGTCGTAGTTGCGCACCCCCAGCGCCCGCAGCACAGCGGGGTCCCGGGCGTCGCCGGTGACAGCGTGGGTAACCTGATCGGCCACCTTCATCACATTTTCTTCCGAATCGTCCAGCGCGAGCACCTCATGACCAAGCGAGCTGAGCTCGGTAGCCACGGCGCTGCCAAACCGGCCAAGGCCGATGACGACAAAGGTTTTCAATACAGACACGTCCTTCCAGTGGATTACTCACCCGATCATGATATTTATATCGGGGTACTTGATCTTTGCCTGAGCCTTGCTCCTGGTCATCACAGCAATGGAGAAGGAGAGTACGCCCACCCGGCCAGTGTACATTAGCAGGATAATCAGGCTCTGGGAAAAGGTGCTCAAAGTGGGAGTAATACCAGTAGTAAGTCCCACGGTGCCCATGGCGGAAGCCACCTCAAAGGCGCAATCCAGGTAGGGCAGATTCTCCACCGTGGAGATCACCATGGACCCCACCAGGAAGAGGAAGAGCATCACCAGGGCCAGGGTCATGGCGTTGAGCACCCGGCGGTAGGGAATGGTGCGGCCCCGGAAGGTAACCTGCTCCCGGCCCGCCAGGCCGGAGCGGAGGGCCAGCAGCAGCACCGCCACCGTGGCGGTCTTGAGGCCGCCGGCGGTGGAGCCGGAGGAGCCGCCGATGAGCATGAGGATGGAGGAAAATGCCTTGCTGGTGTCGGTAAGCCCCCCCTGGCCGATGGCGTCAAACCCGGCGGTGCGGAGCGTCACCGACTGGAAAAAGGCATTGATTACCTTTTCCCCCACAGGCATGGCCCCCAGGGTGGCCGGATTGGCCCACTCCTCCGTCAGGAAAAAGAGGGCGCCCCCCAGAATGAGGGTCCCGGTGACGATGAGCACCATCTTACTGTACACCGACAGGCGGCGCCAGCTCCGCTTGGCCAGAATATCCTCCCACACGAAGAACCCCAGACCGCCGATGGCGATGAGGGCGGCGGTGGTGCCCAGCACCAGGGGGTCGTCCTGGACCCCCATCAGGCTGGAGAAGGCGCCGTATTTGCCCCCCAGCAGGTCGAACCCCCCGTTGCAGAAGGCGGAGACGGCGTGGAAGATGCCCCTCCAGATCCCTCCCAGCCAGCCGAAACGGGGCACAAAAGCGATGGAGAGCAGCACCGCCCCCACCCCTTCCATCAGGAAGGTGCCCATCAGGGCGTGGCGCACCAGCCGCACCACCCCGTCCAGGTCGTTGAGGTTGAAGGTGGACACCATGATGAGCCGCTCGGACAGGCCGATGCGGCGGCGCAGGGCAAAGGAGATGAGGGTGATCACCGTCATAAAGCCCAGCCCTCCCAGCTGGAGCATGGCCAAAATCACCAGCTGCCCGAACAGCGACCACTGCACCCAGGTATCCGCCAAAATCAGGCCGGTAACGCAGGTGGAGGAGGTGGCGGTAAACAAGGCGGTAAAAAATCCGGCGCTCTGTCCGTCCCGGGAGGCGACGGGCAGGGTAAGCAGCAGCGCCCCAATGAGGATGATGGCGGCAAAGGAGCCCGCCACAATCCGGGTGGGGTTGAGACTCCGGTTGCGGACAAAGGCGTCCCGCAGCCAGAGGGCGCATTTCTTGATCACAGTTCTATCCTCCTGGAGGGTAGGATGGGCAATACCGCCCCAATTTTACGCAGAAAAGCATATCGAAGGAAATTATTTCCTCCGGTATGCCCTTTTTATCCCCGCGCAAACAGAGGGTACATACAGCCTCACATCTTCCCCCGTGGAATCATACAAAGACAACTATAGCATACCCGGGGTGGATATTCAAGTCAACGATTTTTTATCCAGCAGTCCATATTTTCATACCTTATAGATAAAAAGGCGCAGCAATGCCAGGGATTGGGACTGCAAAATCCACAGCCTACAGGGCCCGGATCTCCACATAGGCGGAGGTGGTGGCGTCCAGCACCGCCATGTAACCGCAACGGAAGGCCATCCAGTCCCCCACGCTCACCTGTCCGGCGCAGTCCTCCACATCTATAATCATGTGGTCGGAGCTGGCCCCGATGAGCTGGGCCCCGGGCAGCAGCGGGGTGAGAGCCCCCCAGGCCACATCCTGCTTGCCGGCGGCCACGATGGCCCTCAGCCGCACCCCCCGGTCGGGATACTCCGGCGTGTCCCCCTTGCCGTCCCGGCCCAGCTCCCCGATGGGCACCGAGGGCTTCCGGCGCAGCTCCACCACCTGAGCCTTGAAGAGAAAGGCGTCCTGGTGATAGCCCTCCAGAAACCGGTTGCCGGTGGTATCCTCCCCGTAGAGCACCGCCTCCCCCGCCCGGAGCTGGTTCACCCCGGCGGGCATCATCCCGTCCTCCAGCAGCTTGAGGGCGCAGGTGCCTCCCGCCGACACCACCGAAATGGAAAAGCCATAGGCGGCATTGAGGTAGTCCCGCAGTTCCACCAGCACGGCGGTGTTTTCCACCGAGGGGAGCACGCTGCCGTAGCAGCCCACATTGGTACCGATGCCCACCAGCTCCACCCCGGCGCAGGCCTTGATCTGGGGGGCAATCTCGTCCAGCTGTTTCCGGCCAAATACCCCCTCCCGCAGATCCCCCACATCCACCATCAGCAGGATGGGGTGGACCTTCCCCTGGCGGAGGGCGGCCTCTGACACCGCCCGGATCACCTCGATCTGACTCTGGACGCTCCAGTCCGCCCACCGCACCACGTCCTCCGCCTCCGCTATGGCGGGGACGCGGATGAGCAGATAGCGCAGGCCGGGGATGGCCTGCTTGGCGGCCCGGATGTTTTTCAGCCGGCTGTCCGCGAAGGATTCAATCCCTCCCGCCCGGGCCGCCGCGATAACCTGGGGCAGGGCGGAGAAGCCCTTGGTGGCAAAGGTGAGCTCCACCCCGTGGGCTTTACAGAAGGCGTGGAGTTTTCTGGCGTTTTCCGTCACTTTTCGGGTGTGGATCTCCAGGATGGGGGCGTACATGGCGGCTCCTCCCTTTCGACTTGATACCTTCATCATACCTGCTCCACGGCGCTCTGGCAAGAAATTTTCGCTATCCTATTGACAAGCAAGTCTCTCTGTGTTATTACTGTATATGTCAAGTATATACAGTATGGCAGCAAGAAGGTGTTCCATGGATATCATCATCAGCAATTCCGGCGGCGTGCCCATTTACGACCAGATCACCCGGCAGATGAAAGGCCTCATCCTCCGGGGGGAGCTGCGGGAGGGAGAGGCCCTACCCTCCATGCGGCTGCTGGCCAGGGAGCTGCGCATTTCGGTCATCACCACCAAGCGGGCCTATGAGGAGCTGGAGCGGGACGGATTCATCACCACCGTGCCGGGGAAGGGGTGCTTTGTGGCCCCCCGGAACCTGGAGCTGGTGCGGGAGGACACCCTCCGCCGGGCGGAGGAGCATCTGTCCCAGGCGGTGGACATCGCCAAGACCGGCGGGATCACCCTGGCCGAGCTCACCGAAACCTTAAACCTTCTGTATGGGGAGGATTCAGAATGAATGACGCATTGAACGTATCTCATCTCACCAAGGACTACGGCTCTTTCAAGCTGGACGACGTATCCTTCTCCGTGCCCGGGGGCACCATCATGGGCCTCATCGGGGAAAACGGGGCGGGCAAGTCCACCACCATCAAGTGCATCCTCAACCTGGTCCGCCGGGACGGCGGGGAGATCACGGTATTCGGCCGGGACAACCTGACAGACGAGCGGGCAGTAAAAGGAGAGATCGGGGTAGTGCTGGATGAGTCCTTATTCCACGACGCCCTCACTCCCACCCAGATCGGAACCATGCTGTCCAGGGTTTACCCTCACTGGGACAGGGGGTGTTACGGCGGTTACCTGAAAAAATTTGAGCTGCCGGAGAAAAAACCGCTGAAAACCTTCTCCCGGGGCATGAAAATGAAGCTGGCCCTGGCCGCTGCCTTTGGCGCAAAGCCCCGGCTGCTCATTCTGGACGAGGCCACCTCCGGCCTGGATCCGGTGGTGCGGGACGAAATTTTGGACGAGTTCCTGGAGTTTATTCAGGATGAGGACCACGCTGTTCTTATCTCCAGCCACATCACCAGCGACCTGGAAAAGGCAGCCGACTACATTACCTACCTCCACAAGGGGAAGGTAGCCCTCACCGGAGCCAAGGATGAACTGCTGGACACCTACGGCAAGCTGGTGTGCAGCCGTTCCGATCTGGAGGAGGTGGACCGGTCCCTGCTGGTAGGGAGCCGGGTGGGTCAGTTCGGGTGCGAGGCTCTGGTCAAGGACCGTCACGCCTTTGCCCGCCGCTACCCCAGCCTGACTGTGGACCCCGTCGCCCTGGAAGATATCATGGTCTTTACCGGAAAGGGGGATCACCAATGATCGGTCTTATTTATAAGGATATCATGGCATTGAAAAAGCAGCTCTCCATTCTGATCGTGTTTATTTTCGTCTATGGCGGACTTTGTCTGGTGGGGGCCTTTGACTTCTCTATCCTGGGGGCCCTCATTGCCGTGTTCGGCCTCACCGTACCCGTGTCCTCGGTGACCCTGGATGAGGCCGCCCGGTGGGACCGGTACGCTGCGGCCACTCCCGCAGGCCGCCGGGGGGTAGTAGCGGGAAAGTATCTCTTTACCCTGCTGATCATCTTCCTTGGCTGCGCGGTAGCCCTGGGGCTGATGGTAATACTCTCCCTGGTAGGACTCACCAAAGCCCTTCCGCTGGATCTGGTCTGGACCGCGCTGGCCTGTGCCGGCCTCACCCTGGCCATAGACGCTGTCATTCTCCCCTTCCTGCTGAAATATGGAGCGGAAAAGGCCCGAATCATCAGCATGATTACCTTTGTCCTCATCTTCGGCGGGGCGGTGCTTTTTACCGGCCTGGCTAAGGACGGCATTCCCCTGCCTCAGCCCCCCGCCTGGCTGCTGACCGTCTCTCCCGTGCTCTTTGGCCTGGTGTGCATCGGTGGCTTTGTAATCTCCTATTTTATCTCCCAGGGCATTTACGCAAAAAAAGAATTTTAAAAAATCGCCCCGGAGCGCGGCTCCGGGGCGATTTTTTTACTGGATGTGCACGTGGTTGTGGATGTGCTCCGAGCAGTAGCAGTAGTAGCCGTTGCACTTGGAACAGTACCGGAACTCCTCATCCGGGTAGTCGGTGTCGGTCTTACCGCAGACGGCGCACTTGTGAATATATCCTTTCGTCTGCTGGGCATGCTTAGTGGCCTGCTTGAAGTTCACCGTCTGGCGGGAGGCGCGGTGGGCGGTCTGCCGCTTCACCCTGCCCAGACTGGCCATCAGATCATCCCAGAAGAAGATCAGATAGTTGAGGATGGCCACGATAGGGGCCGCCACTCCAACCAGAGCGTACATACCCAAAGTAGGGATCTTGGTCAGGCTGAGAATGATATCAAAGGCAAAGAGGGCCGCGTCCGCCCAGGCCAGCCACTTGACCTTGATGGGAATCACAAAAAACAGCAGCACCTGCATCTCCCCGTACAGGGTAGCGAAGGAGAAGAAGAGGGACAGGTTCACATAGTACATGGTTGCGGTGTTGAACGGGGTGGGGAACACAAAGTAGACCAAAAAGCCCGCCAGAATGTTGAGCACCAGCCCCACCAGATAGAACACCGTGAACTTTGTGGTTCCCCAGTGCTTCTCCAGCACCGAGCCGATCCAGTAGTAGAAGTAGAGGGAAATCGCCAGGAAAAGCAGGTTGCTGGTCTCCGGCACAAAGATAAAGGTCACCAACCGCCATACCTCCCCCCGCAGGATAAAATAGGGGGCAAAACACAGCAGATTGGACATGGAATAGCTCTGGCTGAACTGATCCAGCAGCCACACCAGGGCGGTACCGATGACCACAATGAGCATCAGATTGGGAATACCGAACCGGGGATGCTTGTAGCAGAGCCGGTCCAGCCAGCGTTGGATCACACTCAAATTCAATTACCTCCCAGGGGGCGAAACCTCCGCCCCAGCCTCAGTGTGCCCCAGTGTAGCAGGGTAGACGGGAAAATTCCCAAACAATTTGTAAACTTTTCCCCATTATTTCAGGATCTTGCGGATCATATCCTTCATGCCGGGGGTGAGCATCCTGCCCGCCGCCCGCTTGTACAGGGGAGGCGGGGTGAGGAACTTCTGCTCCACCTTCTCAAAGGGCATAGCGGCAAAGGACGCAAAGAAGGCAGCCCGCTTGGGATTATGGTTCAGCGGGTGATGGAGCCGGGGATTGCCCGCCACCGCCTCAGCCACAGGCCGCTCCACCTGGCTGAACTGGTCCGCCAGAGCGTCAAAGGCCACCTGGCCCTTGGCGCTGTTCACCAGCACCAGGGAGATCCCCTGCTCCCGCTGAGTGGGAAGCTTCAGTTTGGGGTCCAGGCCCCAGAAATCCCCCATGGTCAGATCCGCCGGGCGGCTGGTGGAAGTATAGCGGCACTTGGAGCAGGCCGGTCGAAGAAAGAGCTGCATCCCAAAGCCCCGGCCATAGGGGCTGCTGTTCAGGGGCTGGCTAAAGGTGGCCCCATCGGCAAAGCGCACCGTCATCTGAGAGTGAGTCCAGCCGCCGGCCTTGTCCCGGAACCGGACCCCAGTGACCGGAGCCCCGTGGTTGAGTCCCAGATTGTGAAGCCAGGCCTTCAGCACGGCGGGAGAGGGGACGCCGTTGCACACCATGTCGCAGGTGAGCAGGTTGTCATAGTCCTTCCCCAGATATTGCAGCAGGCCGTCCACCTGGCAGGCCAGGCCGGTAAACAGGACGGGGACTTCCTCCTCCAGCAGAGCCTTCACCTGGGGGAACACACCGGTCAGGTCGCTCTGGACATACTTGGACCCCCGCATGGCGGCCAGCTCCTCCCGGCTGCGGGCACAGACATGGCGGACGGTCATAGTGTCGTCAAAGGCGGCGCCAAACACCGCGCCTCCCCGATCCAGCACCTGCCCGGCCAGCAGGGTGAAGAATCCGCCGGAGGTGCTCTCCTGCCGGATGGCGGCGTCCAGATTCCACAGGGCGTGGGCACAGCTGGGAGCGGGACCCCTGAGGGACTCCTTCAAAGCAGGACACACCTGCTCACACCTGCGGCAGAGAATGCAGCTCTCCCCCACCACCGGTCGGAGGAAGCCCTCGTGGTCGGCCTCCATGGTGATAGCCCCCACAGGACAAACAGAGGCGCAGGCGGTGCAGCCGGTGCAATCCTCACTCTTGCACAGAACTGGCTTGCTGGCAACGGACTTTCCCACCTCCTCCGGAGTATCCTCCTGAACACTTCCCTCCAGGGCAGCCTTCAGGTAGGCAATGGAGTCGGCCCGGGCCTCCTCCAGCTTCCGGTACACCGCCTCGTAGTCCATCTCACGGTCGATGGGGGCGGTGGTGTCCAGGCCGATGATCCGATCGGCGCAGCCCAGCCGGGACAGCAGGCTGTAGATCCGGGAGAAGGTGGGCTCCCGCCGCTCCTTGGGAGACATGGAGGTAAAGAAATTCTTCTTGAATTGCAGGGAGAAGGCGGCGCCATGAAAGGAATTGGTAACCACAGCGGAAGCATCCCGGAACAGGGCCAGAAACTCCCGGGGCCCCGCGTCAAAGACCAGCTCCCGGGCCCCGTCGATCTTTCGCCGGGCCCCCGCCAGCTGGACGATGGGCCAGCCGGTGCGCTGGGACAGGGCCTGGGCATAGGGAGCCACCTCTCCGGGATCGGAGACGAAATAGCACAGGATATAGGGCTCCTGGAAGGCAGGGGGACTGGCCAGCTTGCCCCAGTCCTCCCCGTTGAGCAGCAGGGTGGGGTCCAGCACTACCTTGGCCTGGCGTCCGGTGGTCTGGGCCACCAGCATCTGCCCCCGTTTCTCCCGGACGGAGAGGGCGGAGTAGGGCTCCAGGTAGGCCTTCAGCTCCCGCCCCTTGTCCTCGGGCAGCTGGGGCACTCCCAGGCTGGGGGCATAGGCGATCCGCCGGCCCTCCTGGACAAAATCCAGCAGGAAGGCCGGATCAAACTGCTTATCCTCATAGATGAAGGGATTCCAGATCTGGTCGCTGCCCGACACATACACGTCGTAGGCCGGGGGCGCCTGCCGCAGCTGGTCGATGGAGATATATCGCCGGGGAGAGAGGTTCATTTCTTCCGTCACAAAGGCTTCGAACCGGTCAAACCTCCGCTTGAAGGCGGCGTAATGGAGGGCGGTATGGGCATCCGCCGCCATATCCCGGACGGCCAGATGCTTTTTGAACAGCTGGCTGGAGCGGGTGGTGTGGGGCAGGCGGTAGTCGATGATCTCACAGCTGTGACCCAGGCTTTCGATGGCCTTCATGGTAGCCAGGGCCTGGAGCTGAGCGCCGTAGTGGTGGGCAAAATGGAATGTAATGAGTCCGGTGCGCATAGGCTCACTCCTCGTATCTGGTAAAGGTAGCATTAAAGTATCAGTTTAGTATACCACACTCTCCCCCGGTTGTATATCGGCAGGGCGGTAATTTTGTTTCATATTCATCAAACTATACAGCATCCCATATTTGTCTATGGCGTGCCGGGGCTCCAGGCGGTATGATAGTCAAAATGTCATCGTATGCGGAAGGAGGAAGGCTCGCTATGGGCATACCGAACCTGCTCAAAGCCTTCGGCGTCTCCAAAGCCATGGACTATCTGGAGCGGGACCCGGACGCCAATCTGCCCAGGCTGATGGACTGGCTGGACAAGCATACCGGAGCCCAGCTCTCCCCGGCCTACCGGAATCTGTTTCACCGGGCCATGACTGATCCGGACAACAACTGGAATCAGCTCATCCGGAGCATGTATACCGACATCCACCCTCAGGTATTGAAAAAAATCTTTGAAAATTTCGTTATCCACGGCGGGCTGCTGGATTGGCCCGCCCGGGAGTCCAGCTCCACTCAGGGCGGGCAGAAGGCTCCCTGGTCTGTCATCTTTCCTCCCTCCTTTCCCTGCGCTATGAACTGTGACGGCTGCGGCGCTTCCATCTACGGGGTGCGTCCGTCCATGGAGTTTGACAGCCTGGATCAGGAGCTGGAAGTCAGGAGGGCCGGCGGCGGCCACCTCTTTATTTTCAGCGGCGGCGACCCGCTCTCTCTTCAGGAGAAGATCATTGCCCTGTGCAATAAATATACTGACTGCGTCTTTGCCGCCTTTACCCCTCCTCAGGCCATCACCCCCGCCCTGTGCGCCGACCTGCTGCGGGTGGGCAACCTCTTCCCCGCCATCCAGGTGGACGTGGACCCAGGGGACGCCGCCCGGGCCTCCACCCTGCTCCGCTCCCACAAGCTGCCCTTCGGGGTGGCCTGCCGGTGCACTGTGGAAAATGCCCACTGGGTAGCCACCGAGCCCTATTACCGGAAGGTTATCCAGGCGGGAGCCAAGTTCTGCTGGTTCTTTACCTGTCCCGCCTACGGCTCTCCCGCCGCCCCTACCCGGGAGCAGCTGCTTGACATCCATAACCGGATCAAGGCATTCCGCAAAACCATGCCCCTGCTTACTTTGGATTTCTGGGATGGGCCCAGTCCCTCGGCCGCTCCCCAAGGAGGTAACCTATGAGTATTGTAAAAGATCCTTCCCTGGCCCTCTCGGGCCGCCGCAAGATCAGCTGGGTGCGGGACTTCATGCCCGCCCTCAGCGGCATTGAAGCCCGCTTTGAGAAGGAACAGCCCTTTGCCGGGCTGCGGGTGGCGGTGTCCGTCCATCTGGAGGCCAAAACCGCAAACCTGGGCTATGTGCTCTCCAAAGGGGGCGCTCAGGTGCGGCTCACCGGCTCCAACCCCCTGTCCACCCAGGACGACGTGGCCGCCGGCCTGGCCGACCTGGGAGTGGAGACCTTCGGCATCCACGGCGCCTCCGCCGAGGAGTATGAGAGCCACCTGATCGAGACCCTGAAGTTCAAGCCCCACCTGGTGGTGGACGACGGCGGCGACCTCATCCATCTGCTGGGCGGCAAGTGCGCCGACCTGGGAGAGAACCTCATCGGCGGGTGCGAGGAGACCACCACCGGCATTCTCCGCCTGAAGGCCCGGGAGCGGGAGGGCATCCTGCCCTGCGCCATGATGGCGGTGAACGACGCCAAGGCCAAGCACTACTATGACAACAAGTACGGCACCGGCCAGAGCGTGTGGGACGCCATCATGCACACCTCCAACCTGGTAGTGGCGGGCAAGACGGTGGTGGTGGCCGGCTACGGCTGGTGCGGCAAGGGGGTCGCTATGCGGGCTTCCGGCATGGGCGCCAACGTCATCGTCACCGAGGTGGACCCCTTTAAGGCTCTCGACGCTACTATGAACGGCTTCCGGGTCATGCCCATGGATGAGGCCGCTAAATACGGCGATATCTTTGTCACCGTCACCGGCTGCAAGGACGTGATCGTCCCCCGGCACTTCGCGGTGATGAAGCACAACGC
This sequence comes from Pseudoflavonifractor phocaeensis, assembly GCF_016901955.1. Classification (GTDB taxonomy): domain Bacteria; phylum Bacillota; class Clostridia; order Oscillospirales; family Oscillospiraceae; genus Flavonifractor; species Flavonifractor phocaeensis_A. The sequence goes on along the minus strand of NZ_JACJLC010000013.1, from coordinate 19,192 downwards.
CATCCTCACCAACGCCGGCCACTTCGACTGCGAGGTGGACGTGAAGAGTCTGGCGGAAATGGCTGTACGCCGGGAACTCCGCCGGGACAACATCGAGGGCTTTACCCTGCCCGACGGGCGGGTGCTCAACGTCATCGGCGAGGGCCGTCTGGTGAACCTGGCCGCCGGCAACGGCCACCCCGCCGAGATTATGGACATGTCCTTCTCTGTCCAGGCCCTGGCCCTGGAATGGCTGGTGCGCCATAAAGACAGCCTGGAGAAAAAGGTCTACCAGGTGCCCGACGAGATCGACGATGAGATCGGCCGGGTGAAGCTGGCCGCCATGGGCCTGGCCATCGACAGGCTTACCCCCGACCAGGAGGCCTACCTGAACGGCTGGAAGGCCTGACAGAACAGCGCCGCGGGGCCTATACACTTTCGTCTATTTGTCTATTGAAATACTGGGAAAAAGCCAGTAAAATAGCCACAGTCAATTGAATATGCCTTATCGAGAGTGGTGGAGGGAACGGCCCGATGAAGCCCGGCAACCTGCGTTGGCAAGGTGCCAAATCCGGCGAGGAAATCGAAAGATGAGGATGGACGAGCCCAACGCGCTCCGCCGTCCGGCGGAGCGCGTTTTTGCTCCAGCTTAGAAAGGAAGGTATCATTATGGCAAACCGTCTGTTTACCTCGGAGTCCGTCACCGAGGGTCACCCCGACAAAGTGTGCGACCAGATCTCCGACGCTGTTCTGGACGATATCCTGGCCGCCGACCCCACCGCCCACGTGGCCTGCGAAACCTTTACCACCACCGGCATCGTCACCGTCATGGGTGAAATCACCACCAGCCATTACACTGACATCCCCGCCATCGTCCGCCGGACGGTGGAGCGCATCGGCTACACCGACCCCGCCTATGGCTTTGACTACCGCTCCTGCGCGGTGATGACCGCCATTGACGAGCAATCCCCCGATATCGCCATGGGGGTCAACCAGTCCTTTGAGCTCCAGGAGGGCGGCAGCGACGAGGCCGACCGCATTGGCGCCGGCGACCAGGGCATGATGTTCGGCTACGCCTGCGACGAGACCCCCGAGCTGATGCCCGCCCCCATCTCCCTGGCCCACAAGCTGTCCCGCCAGCTGGCCGACGTGCGCAAGGCCGGCAAGCTGAAGTGGCTCCGCCCCGACGGCAAGAGCCAGGTCACCGTGGAGTACGACGACGACGGCAAGGTGCTCTCCTGCCCCGCCATCGTGGTATCCACCCAGCACGACCCCGACATCGCCCTGAAGGATCTGCGGGAGGCCATTGTAGAGGAGATCATCAAGCCCATCATCCCCGCCCAGTACATCACCAAGGACACCAAGTTTTTCGTCAACCCCACCGGCCGCTTCGTGGTTGGAGGCCCCGTGGGCGACACCGGTCTCACCGGCCGCAAGATCATTGTAGATACCTACGGCGGCTCCGCCGCCCACGGCGGCGGCTGCTTCTCCGGCAAGGATCCCACCAAGGTGGACCGTTCCGCCGCCTACATGGCCCGGTACATCGCCAAAAACCTGGTGGCCGCCGGCCTGTGCCGCAAGTGCCAGATCGAGCTGGCCTACGCCATCGGCGTGGCCCATCCCGTGTCCGTGCTGGTGGACGCCTACGGCACCAGCGTGGTCAGCGAGGAGAAGCTGTCTCAGATCGTCAACCAGTGCTTTGATATGCGCCCCGCCAAGATCATTGAGAAGCTGGACCTCCGCCGCCCCATCTACGAGCAGACCGCCGCTTACGGTCACTTCGGCCGCACCGACATCGACCTGCCCTGGGAGCACACCGACATGGTGGACCAGCTGAAGAGCTGCCTGTAATCCCATCGCCCCATAAAAACTCCGCCCCGTATCAATCCGGGGCGGAGTTTTTGCTCTGTTACACTGTCTGGGTACCGCAATCGGGGCAGAACTTTCCACAAACCATTTTCCGGCAGGTGGGACAGAACCGGTCCCCGGCCTGTTGGGCCGCCTGGGGCATGGGGGTGCCGCACTGGGGACAGAACTTGGAGGCAATGGGGCTCTGGAAGCCGCAGGCGGCGCATGCCGGCCCGGCGGTCTGGGGCTCGGGCTCAGGCTGCCGCTGCTTCATGGACTCCATCATCTGGCTGGCCATCTGCATTCCCACCGCCATACCCATCGCGGAGGCGGCGTTGTTCCCAGCACCCCCGGGGACGTCCATGCTGTCAGCCATACTGATGGTGGTATACTTGTTCAGATCGCTGATAAAGGACTGGGCAGCCGCCTTCTCCGCCATTTTCTGGACCTCGGGAGGATAGCTGAAGGCCAGGATATTTACATCGGCCACCCCCAAGCCAAACTCGCTGAGCTCCTTGTCCAGCTCGGTCTGGATCGCCTTGCCCAGCCGGCGGCTGTTCTGCTGGAGGGCAATGAGGGCATTGAGACCCATCTGCCGCTCGCCCCCCAGGATGGCCTCTGCCACTACAGGGTTGAGCTCGCCCATGATCCGCTCGGACACGTCCTCCAGGGAGTAGGTCTCCCGCACTCCGGCCACCTGGTTGATAAAGGTTTGGTAATCCCGAAACTCCAGAACCAGGTTGCCGTTGCACCCCACCGGCACCCCGGTGGGCACCTCAGGGGTGGGGATCATGATACGCTGCCGGGTGCCCCAGGGAAGGGTGAGCTCCTTGGCGTTGACGAAGTAGACCTCCGCCCGCATCCCGCTGTCTCCCCGGAGAGAGAGCCAGCCTTTCAGCGTGGAAAAGAAGGGCACGATGTCGGTGTAGATATCAAAGTTGCCCGGGTTTTCAAAGACGGCCCCTACCACTCCGTCGGAGTAGAAGATAGCCTTCTGTCCCGGACGAAGGATCAACCGGGAACCCCGCTTGATCTCCTTGGCGGGCCATTTGTAAAAGAGTACGTCGTCCCGAAATTCTTCCCACTCAATGGTGTCTTTTCCCTGACCAAACCATGCCATGGATTATCCGTCCTTTCTGTTTACAAGGTCTCGTCCCAGGCCTGCCAGGGCAACTCCATCTGGCAGACCACAGCTTCTTCCGGCGGCACATCCCCCGCGGGGGCCGGGGCCACCGCACCGGAAAGCAGCATCACCGCCGTGATAAAGGCAGCAGCCGCCACCCCCACCGCGGCCAGGATCTTTGGAACACTGTAGGGCCGTTGCCCCCCGACCTTGCCGCTCTCGCCGTTGATGATATACATGTACTGCTTGCCGTTGTAGGCAAAGGCGGAGGTCCAGGCAGGGAGCAGCACATGCTTGTAGGTTAGCCGGTGGTAATGGCTCTCCACCCGATCCACCCGGGCCAGGTTGTAACCTCTGCCCAAGATATCCCCCTCGGCCTGGTTCTCCTGATCCGCCTGGATCTGGGCACGGGCGCTGTCCACCGCCTGGGTGGCCGGGATGGCATACCGCTCCGCCAGGAAACCGGAGAGATAGCTGGGGGAAAAGGGAGCTGTATTCTCCACCGTGTTATAGGGCAGCACCTTTTCCACCACCTGACTGGCGGCGTTCTGTGCGGCGCATATCTGGATATCGTCATAGCTTCCCTCTACCTGGCCGCTCACCGGGTGCCAGTGGACCTCCACGTGGCTTTTACCTTCTCCGTCATCCACATGGTGCTGGGTGCCCCCCGCCCCCCAGTAATAACTGGTGACCTGAGCGTCAAAAGTCCAGAAAGGGAGATATATCCCCTGGAGCTTGCCGGCCTGGTAGGCCTGTTTCAGCCTGTTGGGCGCAAACCACCGGCTTTTCACCCATTTTGAAAAATTCTGCTGGGCAGTCTCCCGGTCAATGCGGAAGGGCACCACCCCGTCTGGAGGGACGCCTGCCTCCTGCCGGCCCTCCAGCAGCTGGGTGGATCCGCACATAGGGCAGACCGTGGCGGTTGTGTGCTCGTCCACCGCAATCTGGGCCCCGCAGCCTCCGCAGACGATCATGGTCGTCTCTGGGAAGGAGACCCACTCCCCCTCCCGTCTGATATAGCCGTCAAAGTCGTGCTCCTCCACCCTGTCCACCGTGGTGCGGATCTCATAAGGCGTCCGGCAGGAGGCGCACTCCAGCCGTTGCCTGGCAATGTTCCACCTTATGGTACCGCCGCAGTTGGCGCAGATCTGGCGGTCTACCTGTTCTCTGTGTTGGGTATCCATGCAGCACCTCATTTCTGCCAGCCTGCTTTGATTGTACCGTAAAAAGCAAGCTGAGACAATGGTAATTCCCCATTTTTCTGCCATGGGCCCCTTCTCATACTTTAGGCTGATGTCAGACAAGGTAAGCTTTGCTATAATGTAACAAAAAAGCAATGCCGGCCCGTTCCCCGGTATTTCCCGCCCTGCAAACCGCGGTATGGACTGGAGGAGTTTATCAGTGGACACAAAGAATACGGCTGCAAAGCATCCCGCACCTGTATTTAATACAGTAAATCTCCATCAACCCCAGGCCGAAGCCCACAAATATGTGGAGGTGCTGACCAACCGACTTTGGACTCGGGTGGATCTGGATCGGCTGCTGTGGGTGGATATGCACCATAACGCCGTGCAACTTCACACAGACGCCGGTGTACTGCGTACATATATCCCCTTTGACACCTTTATGGAGGCTCTGGATGGCCAGACGCAATTTCTGTCCTGCTATAAGCGTTGCGTGGCCAACATGAATCGAATCTCCGCTGTGGAGAGCGACGGATTCCTGATGGACAACGGCGACCGGGTACCCATACGGAAAAAGGACAGCAGTCATATCAAGCAGGCCTATTTTCAATTCATTTGCGGTGGTAACACATAAAAAATGGACTCGCAAAATGCGAGTCCATTTTTTCATTCTTAACTTACATGAGGCGAACGGTGTAATACACCGCCTGGATGAGCAGCCAGGCCGCCAGTACTCCGTAAAGAACCATCAGGCCTTCCAGCACCACAGCCGCAACAACCACGGCGGCCACCAGGGCGCAGGTGACATACAACATAACATAGTTGGCGGACTTGGCAAGGATCTCCTGCTTCTTGCCCTTCAGGACCAGCGCACCGCCGTGGGTCTGCATGCTCCGGAACGCCACCACGGACACCAGCAACACCACCGCCAGCAACGCCAGATATCCATAGGCTATCACGGGATTTCCCGCCGCGCTGGCAGCCATGCGGACCCCAAGCAGACCCAGGGCGCTGAGGCATGCGGAGAAAAAGAACTCCCGCTGATAGAGGTAAAAAATCAGGGCCAGCACCGCCACGGTAGGCACCGCCACGGTCAGCAGGCTAATCCCCCTGTCATAAAACTTCCAGATGATCACGGTACACACCGTAAGCACAAAGGCGATGCCAGTCAACACAAAGGGCAGCAGATAGCCCTTGCCCCGCTTGTAGGCCACCAGAGCCCAAACCAGCAGAACCGCGAAAACAGCGGGCACAACATAGATCAGCACGTTGAACATGCTCTGGATCGCCACGGCGACCTCAATCCCATCTACCGTATAATTGACATAGAACTTATTCAGCAGAAGGAGCAGGACCTCTAACACCACCGCGCCCAGGATCCACCACAGTACTTTAGTCAGGATAATATCCTCTTCCCGGGCACGCTGCACTCTCTGTTCTTTCTTGTTCATGTATCCATCTCCTGTGACTGTGCGCCGGCTGCCGCAGGCGCTCCGAATCATCAATCTCATATAGTGTATCAGAACCCGGGGCATTTTGCAAGCCCCGATTCCTTTTCCCTTTTCAATTTGCGCAAACTATGCTAAAATATTGTTCGTTGGATGTGTTGGAATATGTGTTTTTACAACTGGAAAAGATGACATCCCGGATCGGAGTACCATATGAAGCGAATCCTCTCTGTATTCCTGTTTTTTATTCTTTTAACGGGCTGCGCCGCTCCCGCCGCCCAGACGGAGCCCTCCCAGGCCCAGTTTTTTTCTATGGATACGGTTATGACCGTCCGAGTATACGACGGCCCGGGGGAGGAGGCGGTCCAGGCCGCCCGGCAGGCGGTGGAAGAGCTGGACGGCCTGCTCTCCCGCACAGACGCGGACAGCCAGCTCTCGGCCCTCAACGCTCATGCCGGGGACGGTATCTCCGTGCCCCTGGACAGCCGGGTGACAGAGCTGCTCGCCTTTGCCAAGTCGGTGTCCCAGCTGCTCCCCGGAGATTTTGATGTCACCATCGCCCCGGTGATGGACGCCTGGGGCTTCACCACCGACCAACGACAGGTGCCCGATCCTCAGACCCTGGCTGGTGCCCTGTCTCTGGTGGACAGCGGCAAGCTGGAGGTAGACAAGGAAGCCTCCACCGCCCGGCTGGAGGCCGCCGGCATGGAGGTGGATCTGGGTGCGGTGGCCAAGGGCTACGCCGCCGGCCAGGCTGCCGCCGCCATCCGGGATGCCGGCTCCTCCTCCGCCCTGCTGGATCTGGGAGGCAACGTTACCGCCCTGGGCCGGAAGGAAGACGGCTCGGCCTGGCAAGTGGGGGTCAAAGATCCCCAGGACACCGCTCAGACCCTGTGCGTCCTCTCCATGGAGGATCAGACCGCCTCCACCTCCGGAGGATATGAGCGGTATTTTGAAGAGAATGGCATACAATATCACCATATCATCGATCCAAAAACCGGCTATCCCGCCGACTCCGGCCTGTTATCGGTAACAGTGGTATCTGAAAACCATATGTTGGCCGACGCTCTGTCCACTGCCCTCTTTGTGGCGGGGGAGGATGCCGCCCTGGAGTTCTGGCGAAGCCGGACGAACTTTGAGCTGGTGCTGTGTACCGCCGACAGCCGGGTGGTGGTCACCCAGGGGCTGGAGGAGGGTTTGCGCCCCACCGGCGAGGAACGGGGGTATACCTATGAGATCGCCCGCCGCTGACCGCCGCAGGCCCACCCTGTGGGACGGACTGACAGCTCTGCTGGTGGCCACCGCCGCTTTTCTGCTGCTGGCCGCCCTTCAATCGGAGCCCGGGGAAAGTCTCACCGCCGCCGTCACCCTGGATGGAGAGATCCTGGCGGAGTACCGGCTGGAGGAGATTACCCAACCGGTGACTTTGACCCTGGATGAGCTGTCTTACCCTCTTACCCTTCTGGTGGAGGGGGACGGAGTGTCCATCCTTCACAGCGACTGTCCCAGTCAGGACTGCGTCCACACAGGAAAAATCACCCAGGCGGGTCAACAGATCATCTGCCTGCCCAACAGGCTGATCGTCTCCCTTACCGGGACCCATGACTTAGACTTTGACGCTGTCACCGGCTGAGAAGTTCCCCTGCCTTATACCCATTTTAAGGAGGTGCATGCCGTGACCCACGGACTCCAGCGGCTCACCCGCTCGGCGGTGCTCACCGCCCTTGCCCTGGCCCTGTCGGTGGCCGAGGGTCTGGTCCCTCTTACCATCCTCTTCCCCCTGCCCGGCCTTCGGCTGGGGCTGGCCAACCTGGTCACCGTGTACGCTCTGTGCCGTTTGTCCGGCCGGGAAGCCTTGCTCATTCTGACGGCTCGCTGCCTGCTGGGCTCCTTGCTGGGGGGCAATTTAATGGCACTGGCCTTCTCCCTCACCGGCGGACTGCTGGCCCTGGCGGTCATGGCCCTGCTGGTCCACCTCCCCGGCCTGTCCCTCTTCGGGGTGTCCATCGCAGGAGCCGCCGCCCACAACACCGGTCAGATCCTGGCCGCCATTGTGGTGCTGGGCTCCCGGGCCCCTCTGGTGTACCTGCCCCCCCTGCTGCTGTGCTCATTGGTCACCGGAGCAGTGACCGGCGGGGTATCCATGCTGCTGGTGCAGCGACTGCCCGCCCCCGGCAGGGCATAGCTATCCATCCCATCCCACAGGAGGTATCTTATGACTGACCGAGAATTAGTGGACCTGGCCTTTACCATGCTGGACCGGTCCTATGTCCCCTATTCCCGCTTCCCGGTGGGGGCCGCCCTGGCCTGTACCGACGGGACGGTCTTTACCGGTTGCAATGTGGAGAACGCCGCCTACGGCTCCACCCTCTGCGCCGAGCGCACCGCCCTGGTGAAGGCGGTAAGCGAGGGCCATCGGGACGACTTTGAGCGGCTGGCGGTGGTGGGCAACTCCACCGACTACTGCTGGCCCTGCGGGGCCTGCCGCCAGATGCTCTATGAGTTTTCCCCCCGGCTCACCCTGCTGGTGGCCCGGTCTGACCGGCAGTATGTGAAACTCACTCTGGCTGAGCTGCTCCCCCACGGCTTTGGTCCCAGGAGCCTGGACTGATGGAGTACCAGGTATACGCCGTCCCCTGCCCTGACTACGGCGGCGCGGAGCAGGCCATCCGGGAAACCGTGGCGGCCATGGGGGGCATGGAGCGTTTTGTTCATCCGGGGGAGCGGATCCTGTTGAAGGCCAACCTGCTGCGGCCCGTCCCGCCGGAGTCCGCCATCTGCACCCATCCGGCGGTGGTGGCGGCCATCGCCAGGCTGGTAAAGGAGGCTGGCGGGACCGCCGTTATCGGAGACAGCCCCGGGGGCGCGCTGCAAAAGGAGTCGGTGCTGCGAAACCTGTACGAAAAGACCGGCATGGCTCGGGCTGCGGAAGAGGCCGGGGCGGAGCTGGCCCTGGATCCCTCCGCCCGGCTGGTAGATCTGCCGGAGGGTCAGGTGCTGCGGCAGGCGGAGATCATCGCCCCGGTACTGGACACCGACGGGGCCTTTGACCTTTGCAAAATGAAGACCCATGTCTTTATGAGCATGACCGGAGCGGTGAAAAACAGCTTCGGCATCATCCCGGGCCTGGCCAAGGTGGGATTCCACGGCTCTCATCACAGCCACGAGCAGTTCGCCCAGGTGCTACTGGACCTGGTGGGCTTTCTGAACCCCCGGCTGTGCGTCATGGACGCCGTTCTGGCCATGGAGGGCGAGGGACCCGGCTCCTCGGGCACACCCCGGCAGGTGGGGCTGCTACTGCTGTCCGACAGCCCCCTTGCCCTGGACGTGATCGCTGGGGAGATCATGGGCCTGCCACGAGAGCATAATCCGGTGCTGCTGGCCGCCGCGGCTCGGGGACTCTCTCCCACCCTCCCGGAAGAAATTCAGCTGGTGGGGGCTAAGCTGGAGGACCTGCGCATCCCGGACTACCGTCTGCCCAAGTTCGTATGGGAGGACCTGATGGGCTTTTTGGGGCCCCTCACCAGGGCGGCACACAGACTGACCAAGGGGCTGCTCACCCAGACCCCCCACATCATGGAGGACCGGTGCGTGGGCTGCGCCATCTGCAAAAACGCCTGCCCCGGCAAGGCCATCACCATGACGGGCAAGGGAGGCAAGGCTAAGGTCCACCCCCGGTCCTGCATCCACTGCTACTGCTGTCACGAGCTCTGCCCTCAGAAGGCGGTGGAGCTCCGCCGGGGCTGGCTGGGCCGCCGGCTGGGAGGCTGAGCTGTATTTTTTTGAATATTGGCCGGAAAAACGGATATGCTAACTGCGGCAATTCAATTTGGAGGAGGCAGCATATCTTATGTTCCTGGACAAGATTGCCCTGATCCTGGCCATCATTGGCGGACTCAACTGGGGCAGCATCGGCATTTTCCAATTTGACCTGGTGGCCTTTCTCTTTGGCGGTCAGGCCAGCACCTTTAGCCGCATTGTCTACACCCTGGTGGGCCTGGCGGCCATCTGGTGCATTACCCTGCTCTTCCGGGATCTGCGGGACAGAGATCATACCTGAGCGCAGTCCGGGGGCTTCTCCGGAAGTCCCTTCCCGGTATGCAGATCCACAGAACAGAAGGAGACCGCCGCGGACGGCATCGTTCCGCGGCGGTCTCCTTCTGTGTTTTCTCCACTCAATGCTGGGGGACCACGGCCAGGAAGATCAGATCCTCTTCCCCGTCGTTGATGAGGGTGTGGGCATGGCCCTCGGGGCAGTAGTGGCAGTCCCCCGGCCCCAGCTTCTCCTCCTCGCCGTCATAAATGGCCTTGCCGGTTCCGCTGAGGATGTACACCACCTCGCTGCTCCCCGTGTGGGTGTGCAGGCCGATGGAGGCTCCCGGCGTCAGCCGTCCCTGCATGATCCGGTTGTGGTCATCCACGTGCAACTTGCCGTAGGTGGTCAGCTTGCCTCCCTTGAAGTTGGGCATGGCGTTCTCTTCCATTTGGGTAAAATCCAGCTTCACGGTTCATTCCTCCCTGTTGATGCTTGTCCTCATGATAGTCCTTCCCCGGCTCATTGTAAAGCCTGTTCTCCGCCGTCCTGTCCCACGGTCTCCTCCAGCAGAGCCAGAAACCGGCGTAGGGCGTGAGTGCGGTCCCCTCTGCGCCATGCCGCCCCGTAGGATAGGGGCTGGCACCCCTCCAGAGGGCGGCAGCACAGCCCCGGACGCAGGACTCCCGGAAAGACCGCCATGATCCCAAAGGCATACCCGGCCTCCGCCATGGTAAGCAGTACTTCCATATTGTCGCAGAAGATCACCTGCTCCGGCGGGCTAGCCGTGACCACCGGCCCCTGGAGGGCAAACACGGTGGGCGGACAAGCCGGAGGACGGGAGACGGCAATCCGCCCCGCCTCCGTCAGGTCCTCTACCCTCAGCCTGTTTGTGGCGGCCAGGGGATGGTCCGGACGGCACACACACGCCACTGGGCAGCGCAGCAGCTCCCGGTACACGCTGTTCTGGGGCGCGGTCTCCTGGAAGGTAAGCATCACCTCCACCTCTCCCTCGGCCAGCAAGTTGTCCAAGACGGTGGTTGGCACCAGCCGCAACCGTGGAATCACCCTGGGTTCCTCCCGCCGCAGCCGTTCCAGGGCGGGCAGGATCAGTTCCAGATCCACGGCGCTGCGGCAGCCGATGCTCAGCTCCACCGGCCGCTCGGCCTGACACCGCCTGACCCGGGCCGCCGACTCTCCCGTCAGTTTCAGGATGTCTCCGGCGTATTGCAGAAACATCTGTCCTTCCCTGCTCAACCGGACCGTCTTGCTGGTGCGGTGAAAGAGAGTCACCCCCAGCTCATTCTCCAGAGTCCTGATCTGGTGACTGACGGCAGGCTGGGTAAGCCGCAGGTGTTCCGCCGCCCGGGAAAAATTCAGCGTGTCCGCCACCTCCATAAAGCACTCCAGCTGTGTGGTATTCAAAAAAACCGCTCCTCTCTCGTCCGATTATAATGCAGGTATCCAAAAATCAATAAATTTCTTTTATTGATCATAACAGATTCGGATTTCATTTGCAATGGATTATGTGCTATAAATTGTAAGGTATCTAACATTATCCGCGTCAAGCGCAAGAGGAGGAACTCATTTCGTGAAACAAGTATTGCAACAGCTGGGACGGTACCGGAGGGACGCCGTCCTGTGCGTCCTGTTGACGGCGCTGGAGGTGCTGATGGAGATCCTGATGCCCTTCATCACCGCAATCATCATCGACAGGGGGTTGGAGGCCGCCAACCTGCCGGTGGTATACCGCTATGGGCTTCTGATGGTGGTCATGGCCCTGCTCAGCCTGGCCTTCGGCGCCCTGGCGGGCAAGTACGCCGCCAGCGCCTCCGCCGGTCTGTCAGCCAACCTGCGGGAGGCCATCTACAATAAAATCCAGACCTTCTCCTTTTCCAACATCGACAAATTCAGCGTGCCCGGCCTGGTCACCCGGATGACCACCGACGTCACCAATGTGCAGAACGCCTTTATGATGGTCATCCGCATCGCCGCCCGGTCCCCCCTCATGCTGGTGTTCAGCTACATGATGTGCATCCTCATCAGTCCCGCCATGAGCCTGATGTTCCTCATTGCAGTGGTCTTTCTCATTCTGGTGCTGGGAGCCATTATGGTGGTCACCCTGAAGCTCTTCAACCAGGTGTTCCAGAAATACGACGACCTGAACGCCAGTGTGCAGGAGAACGTGTCCGCCATCCGGGTCGTAAAGGCCTTTGTCCGGGAAGACTACGAGAACCGCAAGTTCTCCCGGGCTTCCGCCGCGCTGTACCGGCTGTTCGTCAAGGCCGAGGGTCTGCTGGCCTTTAACAACCCGGCCATGATGCTGGCAGTCTACTTCTGCATTCTCTCCGCCTCCTGGCTGGGGGCTCAGTTTATCGTAGGAGGCTCCATGACCACCGGCGATCTCACCAGCCTGTTCAGCTACATCATGTCCCTGCTGATGAGCCTGATGATGCTGTCCATGGTGGTGGTGATGATCTCCATGTCCATGGCCAGCATCCGCCGGATCAGCCAGGTGCTGCGGGAAACGCCCGACCTGTCCGAGCCGGCCCAGCCGGTGACCGAGGTGGCCGACGGTTCCATCGACTTCGACCATGTCAGCTTCTCCTATAAAAGCGGCAGCGATAAAATGGCCCTCCGGGATATCGACCTGCATATCAGGGCGGGCGAGACCATTGGGATCATCGGCGGTACCGGCTGCGGCAAAAGCAGCCTGGTCAATCTGATCTGCCGGCTGTACGACGTGAGCCAGGGGGCCGTCCGGGTGGGCGGCGTGGACGTGCGCCGCTATGATACCGAGGTCCTTCGGAGTCAGGTTGCGGTGGTGCTTCAAAAGAACACCCTGTTTTCCGGCACCATCCTGGACAATCTGCGCTGGGGCGACCCGGAGGCCACCGAGGAGGCCTGCGTCGCCGCATGCAAGGCAGCCTGCGCCGACGAATTTATCGACCGTTTCCCCGACGGCTACCAGACTCGGGTGGAGCGGGGCGGCGCCAACCTTTCCGGAGGCCAGAAGCAACGGCTGTGCATTGCCCGGGCCCTGCTCAAGCATCCCAAGGTACTCATCCTGGACGACTCCACCTCCGCCGTGGACACCGCCACTGACGCCAGGATCCGGCAGGCCTTTGCCCGGCAGATCCCCGGCACCACCAAGCTCATCATCGCCCAGCGAATCTCCAGTGTGGAGCAGGCCGACCGCATTCTGGTGCTGGATGAGGGCGGTATCAATGGCTTTGATACCCATGAAAACCTGCTCAAGACCAACGCCATTTACCGGGAGATCTACGAATCCCAGGTAAAGGGCGGGGGCGACTTCGACCAGAGCGCGTAAAAGGAGGCTATCGCAATCATGAACGAAACCAAACGAAAGGCCGGTGCCGGTAAAGTGCTGAACCGGGTGCTCCGCTATATGCTCCGCTCCTACGGGGTCCTGTTCGTCCTAGTGATCCTGTGCATCCTTGTCTCCGCTGTGGCCACGGTGGTAGCTGCCACCTTTCCCCAGACCCTGGTGGACGACTACATCCTCCCCATGGTGAACAGCGGCTCCCGGGATTTCAGCGGGCTGGCCGCCAGCATGGTACGCCTGGGCTGCCTGATGGGGGTGGGCGTGGTGGCCGCCTTTGCCTACAACCGGATCATGGTCAATGCGAGCCAGGGCACCATGCGCCAGCTTCGGAACGACCTTTTCCAGCGGATGGAGGCCCTGCCCATCGGATACTTTGACACCCACGCCCACGGGGATATCATGTCGGTATACACCAACGACGTGGACACCCTGCGGCAGCTGCTCAGCCAGAGCATTCCCCAGATCGTCAACTCCTCCATTACCATGGTAGCCACCCTGATCACCATGCTGCTCATCAATCCCATGCTCACCGTCATCTCGGTGCTTACCGCCCTGGTGATGCTGTGGGTCACCGCCACCTTCTCCAGGCTGTCGGGAGCATACTACGTAAAGCAGCAGCGGGATCTGGGCATTGTGGACGGCTTCATTGAGGAGATGCTGGACGGTCAGAAGGTGGTCAAGGTATTTTGCCACGAGGAGACCGCCAAGGCCGACTTCCGCCAGGTAAACGAGTCCCTCCGCCAGAGCGCCGACAAGGCCAACCGCTATGCCAACCTGCTTATGCCCATCAACAACAACATTGGCTGGCTCAGCTATGTGCTGGTGGCCATCGTGGGGGCTGTGCTGGGCATCAACAGCCTGGCAGGGGTAACCCTGGGCACGGTGGTCACCTTTGTAGGCCTGAACAAGAGCTTTACCCAGCCCATCACCCAGGTGAGCCAGCAGGTCAACTTCGTGGTCACCGCCGCCGCCGGCGCTCAGCGAGTCTTTGACCTGATGGACCAGACGCCCGAGGCCGACCAGGGCTATGTGGAGCTGGTCAACGTCAGGGAGGAGCCCGGCGGCCAGCTTACCGAGAGCGCCACCCGCACCGATCTGTGGGCCTGGCGGCACCCCCACAAGGCCGACGGCACCGTTACATATACCAAGCTGGAGGGGGGCGTGGTGCTGGATCACGTGGACTTCGGCTATACCCCCGACAAGCTGGTGCTCCACGACGTGAGCCTGTGGGCCAAGCCGGGACAGAAGATCGCCTTTGTAGGGGCCACCGGCGCGGGCAAAACCACCATCACCAACCTGATCAACCGTTTCTATGACATTGCCGACGGCAAGATCCGGTACGACGGCATCAACATCAACAAGATTAAAAAAGCGGATCTCCGCCGCTCCCTGGGCATCGTCCTTCAGGATACCCATCTGTTCACCGGCACGGTAATGGACAACATCCGCTACGGCAATCTGGAGGCCACCGATGAGGCCTGCATGGCCGCCGCCCGGCTGGCCAACGCCGACGGCTTCATCCGCCGCCTGCCTGACGGGTACCATACCATGCTCACCGGGGACGGGGCCAACCTGTCTCAGGGTCAGCGGCAGCTCATTGCCATCGCCCGGGCCGCCGTGGCCGATCCCCCCGCTCTCATCCTGGACGAGGCCACCTCCTCCATCGACACCCGCACGGAAAAGCTGGTGCAGGACGGCATGGACGCCCTGATGGCCGGGCGGACCACCTTCGTCATCGCCCACCGGCTGTCCACCGTCCGCAACGCCGACTGTATCATGGTCATGGAGCAGGGCCGCATCATTGGGCGGGGCACCCACGACCAGCTCATGGAACAGAAGGGCAAATATTATCAGCTGTACACCGGAAAGCCGGCAGAACAGGCGGGGTAAGCTCAATTTTACAAGGGGCAGTTGCGCTTGACGCAACAGCCCCTTGTTTTGTTATCCTGAGCGCAGCAAAGGATCTATCCAGCCAAAGAGACCTAGCCCTCAAGGGCGACCGATTCCTCAACGGAGATCGGAAACACACACGGGGCCAGCGGGAGAGTCCCCACTGTAAAAAGGCGTCGCGTCCAAAGCGGACCGACAGGTCCGGGACAGGGAAGCCGATCCGCCTGATCCCGGGACCTGCCGGTCCGCTGCCTGAACATATTCTTTTACCGTCGGTGCTCGTCCCGGTCCCGCTGCCGCCGCATGGCCAGGAAATATGCCAACAATCGGATCTGGGCGTCGTCCTCGATGGAATACCGGGGGTTATCCACCCCGATAAAGCCCACCAGCCGTCCCTCCTCCCGGAAGGGCACAGCAATCAGCCGCTGGATACCCTGCATGCTCAAATCCCGCCACTCCACGGGCCAGTTTCTGCGCAACGGCTCCAGATTGTAAATAACCACCGACTGATCTCTGGAAAAAAGCTCCATCCATCGTTGGATTCCTTCCGGCGGCACACCCTGTAAATTGTCTTTCATGGGCGCCACATTACAGTCGCACCACTCATAGGTATTGTCCCAGTGGTCCTCCTGAACGGGATTGCGTTCAAACAGGTAAGCCCGGTCCGCTTTGTAGAATTCTCCCACCGCGGCCAGCGCCTGAAGCACCGCGTGGCCGAAGTCCCGCTGTCTGGAAAGGGTCTCTACATATTGCACCACCTTTTGAGAGAAGGCCAGCCTTTCCTGCGTCCTCTGGCTCACAAATTCTCCTTTGGTAATGTCCGTTCCCACACTCAGGCGGAGCCGCCCGCCGTGCTCCCGCAGCAGCTTTTCCTTGAGCAGCAGATGGCGGCTGCAATATTCATTCCACTCCTCGCGAACGAGAAACGTATCCTGCCGCAGCTCTCTGTTCGTGCAGAATGGGCAGGGAGAGTCCATACCATAGAATACCTTGTGGCATTTCTGCCCCAGGTAATCCCGCACTCCGTATGTATTCTGGCCAGACGGATTCAGGTAACAGATCTCATAGGTCTTAATGTCGCAGATGGCAATGATCTCCTCCGTCTCGTTAAGCAGGTCGTGCTCCAGTCCTTCCATGGCCAGTGGGACTTGTCCGGCGCAGGCAGGCTCCGCCGCTACTGCCAGCTTGGGAGGATCAAAGCGCCCGTTCAGTATGTTATCTGCAAAGGCCTCCGGTGTACACGGCCTGGCAAAATAGTAGCCCTGATAGAGCGCAGGCCGCAGCCGGCTCAGCGCGGAGAGCTCCTCAAGCTTTTCTACTCCTTCGCAGCAAACCCGGATCTGGCAGCTGTCAGCCAACTCCATCATATTGGACAACAACCGCAAATTGTAGGCGCTGTTCTGGATTCCACTGACAAAGCAGCGGTCGATCTTGATCTCGTCGATGGCCAACTCCTTCAACCAGCCCAGGCTGGAATATCCGGTGCCGAAGTCATCCACCGAGATCTGGATTCCCTCCTTTTTCCATTCTCTGAAAATGGTATTTAGATGTGGGTAGTCCTTGAGTTCCATGCTCTCGGTGACCTCAATAGTGAGGGCATTGCCTGGTACCCCACTCTCCCGCAGGATCCGGAGTACATCGGACTGGATCTCCGGCTGGCGGAGCTGGGCATAGGACATATTGACACTGAGATGAAACCGGGGATGGGTCCTCCGCCACTGGCGGCACTGCTCCAGTCCCTGCCGCAGCACCCACAGTCCCACCGGGCAGATGAGCTCGCTGTCCTCCAGAACGGGGATAAACTCGGCGGGTTGGATGGCGCCGCGCCGGGGGGAATCGAACCGGAGCAGGGCCTCCGCTCCGTACAGATCAAAGCTCTCCGACCGCACCTGAGCCTGAAACTGGATGGAAAATCCCTTAAACTCCGCCCGGACCGCGGCCTCCAGCTCTTCCTGGAGTTCGATGGTTGCCAGCTTCCGCTCATAATCCTGAGGGGAGAAAAAGCAAAGGCGGTTTTTCCCCCGCAGCTTCGCGGTATCCAGGGCACTCTCCGCATATTGGAGGAGAATATAGCTCTCCGGCACCTGATAGGTCTGGATGGAAACCGCCCCACCGGAGATGGTACACTGGTCCCGCAGTTCTCTCTGTACCGTCTCAAAATAACGCTCTGCATCCGCCTGATCGATGGTGGGCAATAGGGCGCAATAGCAGTCTCCGCTGGTACGGAATACCAATTCTACATTGTGGATGGCGGCGGCCATACTTTCGGCCAGTGACTTGATTACAGCGTCTCCGAAGGCCCGGCCGCATTTCACATTGATCCGCTCCAGGCCATCCACACTGATAGCCATCAAAAATCCATCCAGGCCCTCGCTTCTGTAACGGCTCAGGGTCTGCATCAATCCGTCGTGATGATAAGCGCCGCTGGCGTTTCCCACCTTGGTCTGGCGAGTAAGCCGTCCCAGCACATAGTCCGGGCGGCCATCCTCACCAGAATAGCATCTGGCCCGGCTGTTGATCCAGATCCGGTTGCCGTACCTGTCTCGGATACGGTAATTCACGTTGAAATACCGCATTTCCCCTTCCAGCAAATCCTGAAATAGCCGCTTCAGTTTGGGCAGATCCATGGGGGCCACGATCCCGAGCCAGTCCTTCAGCCCACATTTGGACTCCTTTCCTGAAAAAAGGTCCACAATCTGCCCAATATTCTTTGAAAATCTCAGTTCATCCTTTTTGCAATCATAACAAAGATAGTAATCCTCCGTACTGTCCCCGAGCAGATCCATATACCGCAGGAGGGCTCCGGTCACATACTGCCTCATAGCACACCAACTTTCTCTGTTTGGGAGTGCACGTTATAAATAAGCATATCAGAAAAAAAGTGGTATGGCAATGTAATGGGTATAAATCGAACCATAAACTGAAATTTCGTTTTATAATTCCAGCTTCTCAGGATTTATATCCAGGATTCCAGTACTCTCTCACCTGATTGAATCAAATTATTCTATTTTTCTATAATCTATATAGAACTTTACATCCAACCCGTTGGCGGCTATACTAAGAAAAAGCACTTTACTCCAACGGGCTCCAGGCCCGATTACAACACAGGAGGAGACAATCATGCGCAAGCAAGTAAACGCTATGGGCGATCCCTGCCCCATTCCGGTAGTCAAAACCAAAAACGCCATTAAGGAGCTGAATGGCCCCGGCACGGTGGAGACTTTGGTGGACAATGCGGTGGCAGTGCAAAACCTGACTCGTCTGGCCCACAACAATGGCTACGGCGTTAAATCCGAAAAGCTGGGAGACAAGCAGTTCCGGGTAGTCATGGAGATTGGGGAGAGCGCCCTCCCTCAGGAATCCGGAGAGGAGACCTGCCTGGTCCCCGGCGGCAGCAGGGGAGACACGGTGGTGGTCATCTCCTCCCCCTGCATGGGTACCGGCAGCGACGAGCTGGGAGCCGCCCTGATGAAGAGTTTTCTTTTCGCCCTCACCCAACAGGAGGTACTTCCCAAGACCCTTCTGTTTTATAACGGCGGTGCAAAACTGACCACTCAGGGCTCCCTTTCCCTGGAGGATCTGAAAAGTCTGGAGGCCCAGGGGGTGGAGATCCTCACCTGCGGCACCTGCCTGAACTACTTTGGCCTTACTGAACAGCTAGCGGTGGGCGGAGTCACCAACATGTATGATATCGTGGAAAAGATGACTACCGCCGGCCGGGTGGTCCGTCCCTGAGGCCGGCCATGCGGGAAAAGAAACCGGCCCTCGTCATTACCTTCTCCACCACTACCGACGCTATGAGCATGGAACAGTTCTGCCGTCAGCAGCAGTTGCCCGGCCGGCTCATTCCGGTACCGAGAGAGATCAGCGCCGGCTGCGGCCTGGCTTGGAAAGCCCCAGTGGAGGCAGAGGCTTCCCTCACCCAGGCCATGACCCGGAAGGGCCTGCGCTGGCAGGAAATCCACGTGTTGGAGTTGTGGGTGTGACCTCTGCTTCTACAGGCACCCTCTCGCACAACAAGGGCAAAAAAATAGCCAGCCTGACGGCTGGATCCTCAGTGAAACAGAAAGACCTGCCTAAAGGCAGGTCTTTCTGTTTCACTGAGGAGAATTGCTCCTCGATGTCGATAGCAACGCTTTTCCTTCGGTCGGTCACCCTCCTATAAACAAAGAGGACCTGCCACAAGGCAGGTCCCCTTTTAGGGAGTATTGATTACTCCTCGATGTCGATAGCAACGCTTTTCCTTCGGTCGGCCACCCTCCTATAAACAAAGAGGACCTGCCGCAAGGCAGGTCCTCTTTTAGGGAGTATTGATTACTCCTCGATGTCGATAACAACGCC
>NZ_JACJLC010000120.1 GCF_016901955.1 Pseudoflavonifractor phocaeensis | reverse complement strand
ACCCAGATCTACACCCAGCTGGTGAACCAGAAGCTGAAGGACGTGTACATCAAGGCCCATCCCAGGGCGTAAAGTTCAGAGCGGAGCTTTTTAAGGGCGCGGTTGATAGGGGCCGCCGTGCCCTTGGATGGCGATGACAAATACAGGGCTGTCGCATATGCGGCAGCCCTGTTTCTCTGGCGTTTTTTCGGGAACTGTGGTATCCTTGTTCTATTGTTGTTCGTATGGGAGGGCCTATGGACTTCACCCGGTTCAAAACCACATATCACATCCGCCTGGACCCCCAGCAGGAGGAGGCGGTCCAGGCGGTGGAGGGACAGGTGCTGCTGCTGGCGGTGCCGGGCAGCGGCAAGACCACGGTGCTGGTGACCCGGCTGGGATATATGCTCCACGGGGTGGGCATCCCCCCGGAGCACATCCTCACCATGACCTACACCGTCTCCGCCGCCCGGGACATGAAGGCCCGGTACGCCGCCCTTTTCGGCGGGGAGGAGAAGCTGGCCTTCCACACCATCAACGCCGTGTGCGCCCGGATCATCCGCTACTATGAGCGGGTCTTTGACCGCTCGGCCTTCCGGCTGCTGGAGGACGGAGGCGGGAAAAACGCCCTGCTGGGGGAGCTGTACAAGGCCCAGACCGGGGAATTTGCCACCGAGGGCATTTTGAAAAACCTCCAGAGCGCCATCACCTACGCCAAAAACCAGATGCTGACAGGGGAAAACCTGGAGGGCATGGAGGTGGAGGGGATGGAGTTTGCCCCCTTCTTCCAGGCCTACAACCAGGCCCTGCGGCAGCGGCGGCAGATGGACTTTGACGACCAGATGGTGTACGCCCTCCAGATCCTTCGTAAATACCCCCAGGTGCTGGCGGCCATCCGCAAGCGATACCGGTACTTCTGCGTGGACGAGGCTCAGGATACCTCCAGGATCCAGCACACCATCATCCGCCTGCTGGCGGGGGAGGGGGGCAACCTGTTTATGGTAGGGGATGAGGACCAGAGCATCTACGGCTTCCGGGCGGCCTGCCCCCAGGCCCTGACGGAATTTGACCGGGTCTACCCCAACGCCAGAGTGCTCTTTCTGGAGCGCAACTACCGCTCCACCCGGCCCATTGTGGAGGCCGCCGCCCAGTTCATTCAGAAGAACCGGGACCGCCGGCCCAAGCGGATGGTGGCCACCCAGGGGGACGGCCCCGCCGTCCGGGAGATTCCGGTGTACGACCGGCAGAGCCAGTATCATTACCTGTGCAAGGCGGCGGCGGACTGCTCGGTGGAGACCGCCGTGCTCTACCGGGACAACGACAGCGCCCTGCCCCTCATCGACCTGCTGGACCGGGAGGGCATTCCCTACCGGTGCCGCCAGATGGACGGCAGCTTTTTCACCAGCCGGGTGGTGCGGGATCTCACCGACCTGATCCGCCTGGCCCAGGACCCCAACGACGGAGAGCGGTTCCTCTCCCTGTACTACAAGCTGGGGGCGGGGATCAGCAAGGCCATGGCCCAGGAGGCCGTCCGGCTGGCGGAGGGACGGGGCCTCACCCCTCTGGAGTACCTGATCTCCAGCCCCAAAACCTCCCCCTGGACCAAACGCCAGTGCAAAGCCCTCCAGACCCATCTGCGGGGTCTGCTCACCGACCCGGGGGACAAGGCGGTGTACCGGATGGTCCACTTCATGGGCTACGGGGACTACCTTCAGGAGCGGGGGGGCGACCTCCACAAGGCGGAGATTTTGGAGGCCCTGGGGGCGGCCCAGCCCGGCCCGGCGGCCCTGCTGGCCCGGCTGGAGGCGCTGGAGCAGGTGGCCAGGCAAGGCTCCGGGGCGGCGGACTGCCCCTTCATCCTGTCCACCATCCACTCCAGCAAGGGCCTGGAGTACCAGCGGGTGCTGCTGCTGGACGTGGCCGACGGCATTTTCCCCCGCTCGGTGCCAGGCGGCAACGCAGGGGAGGAGGAGCGGGAGCTCTACGAGGAGGAGCGGCGGCTCTTTTACGTGGGCATGACCCGGGCCAAAGGGTCTTTGGGGGTGTTCACCTTCCGAAAGGGGGGATTTTTCTCTACCTTTGCCCGGGAGCTCTTCCCCCAAAAGGCTCCGGAGGGAAAAAAGGTCCGTCCCGCCCGGCCCCTCTCCCGGCCCGGCCGGGAAGAGGTGGAGACCAGGCAGGCGGGCTACACCCCAGGCGTCCGGCTGGTCCACAAGGCCTTCGGCCCCGGGGTGGTCACCGCCCGGACGGGGGACATCGCCACCATCGCCTTTGACAGCGGGGCGGACAAGCGTCTCTCCCTGTCCACCGCCCTGCGCATGGGCCAGCTGGCCCTGGAATGAGGACGCATATTCCACAGCTTATCCCCATAGGTATGTAAGGAAAACGCCGGCGTGATGCCGCGCCTAAGGAGGAATTGCCAGTGGAAGAACGCAAGCTCTATGAGGATATCGCCCTGCGGACCGAGGGGGATATCTATATCGGCGTGGTGGGGCCGGTGCGGACTGGAAAATCCACGTTCATCAAGCGGTTCATGGAGACCCTGGTCATCCCGGGCATCGAGAACGTGTACCGCCGGGAGCGGGCCCGGGACGAGCTGCCCCAAAGCGGCTCGGGCCGTACCATCATGACCGCCGAGCCTAAATTCGTCCCAGAAGAGGCGGTGGAGGTGGTGATGGACAGCGGGGCCACCTTTTCGGTGCGGCTCATCGACTGCGTGGGCTACCTGGTGCCCGGAGCGGTGGGCTCCCTGGAGGACGATTCCCCCCGGATGGTCACCACCCCCTGGTTCCCCGAGCCCATCCCCATGACCGAGGCCGCCGAGATCGGCACCCGGAAGGTCATCGCCGAGCACTCCACCATCGGCATCGTGGTCACCACCGACGGCACCATCACCGATATCCAGCGGGAGGACTATCTGGAGGCGGAGGAGCGGGTCATCACCGAGCTGAAGGAGCTGGGCAAGCCCTTCCTGGTGGTGCTCAACTCGGCACAGCCCCAGTCCGACCGGGCCCAGGCCATAAGGGCGGACATCGCCGGCCGGTATGACGTGAGCTGCGTGTGCGTCAACTGCCTGGAGCTGGAGGAGGGGGCGGTAACAGACATCATCAAGGGGGTGCTGTACGAGTTCCCGGTGAAGGAGCTGGACCTGTTCCTGCCCCCCTGGGTGGACGCCCTGCCCTGGGACCACCCCATCAAGCACGGGCTGTACGCCGCCATCCGGGAGGGGGCCAAGGACATGCGCCGCATCCGGGACGTGGAGGGGGCGGTGGCCGCCATCGGGGCCTGCGACACGGTGAGCGACGCCAGGATCACCGCCATGAATCTGGGCGTGGGTCTGGCCGCCGCCCAGCTGGACCTGCCCCGGAGCCTGTTCTACGACACGCTCTCCCAGCAGTCCGGCTTTACCATCCACGACGACGGAGACCTGCTGGAGCTCCTCAGCCGCCTGTCCCTGGTGAAGGCGGAGTATGACAAGGTGGCCGGGGCTCTGGAGGAGGTGCGGAACACCGGCTACGGCATCGTGGTGCCCGGCACCGACGAACTGGTGCTGGAGGAGCCGGAGATCGTCCGGCAGGGGGGACGCTACGGGGTACGGCTCAAGGCCTCCGCCCCCTCCATCCATATGATAAGGGCCGACATTGAGACCGAGGTATCCCCCATCGTGGGCAACGAGAAGCAGAGCGAGGAGATGGTAAACTTCCTGCTCCAGGAGTTTGAGGGGGACACCAAGGCCATCTGGCAGTCCAACATCTTCGGGAAATCCTTCCACGAGCTGGTCAGCGAGGATCTCAACGGCAAGCTGAAGCGGATGCCGGAGGACGCTCGCTCAAAGCTCCAGGAGACCCTTCAGCGCATCATCAACGAGGGCTCCGGGGGGCTCATCTGCATCATTCTGTAAAGCGGCCGGCGCCGGGCGGGGGGACTCCTGTCCGGCGCCGGTTTTTGTCCCATTGACTTTCCCGGCGGGGGGTGGGTATAATAATGTCTGCTGAATCAACCGAACATCGGTTGATTCACGCGGCGGCAGCCGCGCAATTCCATAAAAACGGCTCAAAGGAGCCGTTTTTATGGAATTCAGCCATTGTTACAATGCGTATTTCCACTGGCGCGTTTCAACGCACCAGTGGAAGGTGCAAGGTTTTTGGACAAAATTGTCCGAAAGCCTTGCACCTGAACAAAGCCATTTAGCCTTGAAAGCCCTGGCTTTCAAGGCTTGCGGCTTTGTTCAGTACGCATTATAATATGGAATGCTATGCGGAAAACATAAAGGAGTGACATTCCATGAAACTGGCCCTGGCCATATTGCTGTGCAAGGCCATTCGGTTTGTGGGCAAGCTGGTGGGGAAGGGGAGCAGCCTCCCCGGCCAGATCGCCCTGAAATTCTGTCCCGACGCCCTGGGCCGGGTAAAGCTGCCCCCCTATGTGGTGGCGGTCACCGGCTCCAACGGCAAGACCTCCACGGTGGAGATGATCGCCGCCGTCCTCCGCTCCGCCGGCAAGGACGTGGTGTACAACGCCGAGGGCTCCAACCAGATCGAGGGAGTGACCACACTCATCCTCACCCACTGCACCCTGGGGGGGAGGATGCGCGGGGACGTGCTGCTGCTGGAGAGCGACGAGCGGTACGCCCGGTACAGCTTCAAGTGGTTCCACCCCACCCACTTCGTCATCACCAACCTGTACCGGGATCAGCTCACCCGGAACGGTCATCCCGAGTGGGTGTACGACGCCATCCTGCCCGCCCTGCATCAGGACACTACCCTGGTGCTCAACGCCGACGATCCCCTGGTGTCCTGCTTTGCCCGTGGCCATGAGAAGGTACGTTGGTTCGGCCTGGAGGCCTGGGACGGGGCCACGGCGGAGCATCACGGGGTATATGACGACGGGGCCATCTGCCCGGTATGCAAGGAGAAGATGGAATACACCCTGTACCACTACAACCACATCGGCCACTACCGCTGCCCCAGCTGCGGTCACTGCCGCCACACCCCTGACTTTGCCGCCACCGGCCTGGACCTGAAGGAGGGGGTGCTGGAGCTGGATGGGGACACCAGGCTGGCCCTCTCCTTCCGCAGCATCTATAATGTATACAACATCCTGGCGGCCTGGTCCCTGTGCCGGCTGTGCGGGGTGGACAAGGCCGTGATCGCCCGGGTGCTGGGCAGCTATATCCTGAAAAACGGCCGGATGGTCACCTTCACCCTGGGGAAACACCACGGTACCCTCCTCACCAGCAAGCACGAAAATTCTGTGGCCTACGACACCAATCTCCGGTATATCCGGGACTGGGAGCAGCCCTGCACCGTGGTGGTGATGGTGGACGCCATCAGCCGGAAATACTTTACCGGCGAGACCAGCTGGCTGTGGGACATCGACTTCGACCTGCTGGACGCCCCCCACGTGGAGCGGGTGGTGCTGTGCGGCAAGTACGTCAACGACCTGGCCCTGCGGTTCGCCTTCTCCCGGATTTCCCGGGAAAAGATCGCCTGCTATCCGTCCATTCCCGACGCCATCCAGGCTCTGGAGCGAAACGGGGAGGAGGAGATCTTTGTGGTCACCTGCTTCTCCGACCGGGACAAGCTGTTGGACAAGGTCAAACGGGAAAACTGAGGAGGGCGAGTGTATGAAGCTGATCCATCTTTACCCCCAGGCCATGAGCCTGTATGGGGAATACGCCAACCTGGTCCTCCTGACCCGGCTGCTGGAGGAGCTGGGGGAGCCGGTGGAGCGCCGGACGGTGGAGCCGGGGGAGGCTCCCGACCTGGCCGGGGCCGATCTGGTCTATATGGGAGCGGGCACCGAGCGCACCCAGAAGGCCGCGCTTGCCTGGCTGGCCCCCCACCGGGAGGCCCTGGGCCAGGCGGCGGAGCATGGCCTGGTGCTCTTTACCGGCAACGCCATGGAGCTGCTGGGGGCCTCCATCACCGACCGGAACGGCACCCTGTTTCAGGGTTTGGGCTTTGGGGATTTCGCCACCGTGGAGACCGACAAGCGGGTGCCCCACGACGTGATCGCCCGGACCGGCTTGTTCGAGGCCCCGGTGGTGGGCTTTATGAACAAGTGCTCGGTGACCAGCGGGGTGGACAACCCCCTGTTCACCGCCCTGGACCTGGGCGCCGGCAACGAGAGGGACAAGGGCCCCGAGGGCTTTTACCATGGCAATGTGATCGGCACCCACATCACCGGGCCGGTGCTGGTGAAGAACCCCGCCTTCCTGACCTGGGTGGCGGACAAGCTGTACAAAAACCGGGGAGAGACCATGCCCCCCGTCCCCGCCGGCCTGGACTGGATGGACATGGCCCAGCGGGCCTATCAGGTGACGCTGGAGGAGCTGTCCGCCCTGCTGAGATAGAATATCGTAGGGGCGGCCTGTGGCAGCCCGCCCCACCGTTTCTCACACCGGCACCGCCGGGCGACCACAGGTCGCCCCTACGGACAGGGAGCCGGACCCATAACTCATATCTCCTAACTTCGCAAAAAGGGCCTGTTGCAAAATTGACAGTTTGCACAAACCTGTCATTGCGAGCCAGTGCGCACACTGGCGTGGCAATCCGTTTTCCCAGCAAAAGGAGACGGATTCCCAC
>NZ_JACJLC010000119.1 GCF_016901955.1 Pseudoflavonifractor phocaeensis | reverse complement strand
CAACCCCACCCCGGTGCGTGCGGCCAGCCTGCCCAGCCAGGCCAGGGGCCTGCGGAGCACCGATAGCAGCAGCACCAGGGTCAGCCCGCCCATCGCCCAGGGCAGGGCGTTCAGCAGTCCCTCCATTCCCCGTCCCCTCCTTTCCCGTCAGGCCCGCTCCAGGGGGAGGTCCTCCGCCCCCTCCAGCTCCTTCAGCTGCCGAAGCAGATAACTGTATCGGGCCTGGAGGGCGTTGATCTCAAAGACATAGGACTCAATGAGATCGGGGTCGGCCACGGCGTTGAAGCCCCCATAGGCCTGGGCCATGAGGACCCTGGTCTGGGCCACCCCTTCCATCAGCGCCCGGCGGGCCTGCTCCCGCTGGCTCTCCCGCCTGCTCCGCCAAAATCCCCGTGCTGTCCCCCTCATGGTGCCCTCCTTGCCGTCTGTCTCGGTTCCTTAGCATCCTATGTCCAGTTTTGGCAATTATGCGCCAGGCTATACCGTTATTTTCCTGAATAAATCCATGAGCGGGGGACATACTAGAAACGGATCGGAGAGATCCTGGTTCTGCGTCTCCTTTTAAGCCGGTGCCGGGTGAGCTCACCCTTCGGCGAAAGGCGAAAGGAGCGGCAAAAACCGATCCCGATCCTGCAAGGGGCGCGGTGGAAACACCGCGCCCCGGTTTTTTGGCAGCATAGGGGCCTGCCGCACCTGCGGCAGGCCCTTATGACATGGCTCAATCTTTTGCCTTACCAAACCCGGCAATGAGCTTGACGATCTGGATGACTACAGTGGGCAGAAGGGCCAGACCAACCATCTCCCCCAGGTTTGCCAGGGTGAACACGGGAGACACCAGGAACAGGTCCTTCAGACCGGGCACGAAGAGCACCAGAGCCAGCAGCACCACGCCGGCGAAGAAGGCGGCGATGGAGGCAGGATTGGTGGACAGCTTCAGCCGGAAGATGGACTCGGCTCCCCGGCAGTTGAAGCCGTGGAAAAGCCGGGCCAGGGTAAGGGTAGAGAAGGCCATGGTGGAGGCCAGGACGGCGTCTCCCCCCTGCCAGCCCAGGTAGAAGGCGATCATGGTGACGATAGCGATGAGCAGGCCCTGTCCTCCGATGCGTCCCAGCAGGGTCCGGTCCAGAATCGGGGTCTTGGGGTCCCGGGGCTTCTGATCCAGCAGGCCCTTGCGGGCGGGCTCCATGCCAATGGCGATGGCGGGCAGGGAGTCGGTGAGCAGGTTGATAAACAGCAGGTGGACCGGCTGGAAGGGTACCGGCAGGCCCATCAGGGAGGCGTACAGCACGCAGAAGATGCCCGCCGTATTACCCGAAAGCAGGAACTGGATGGCGTTTTTGATGTTGGCATACACACTGCGGCCGTTGACCACGGCCTTGACGATGGTGGCAAAATTGTCGTCGGCCAGGATCATGGAGGCAGCGTCCTTGGACACCTCGGTACCGGTGATGCCCATGGCCACGCCGATATCCGCCTTCTTCAGGGCGGGGGCGTCATTGACCCCGTCGCCGGTCATGGACACGATCTTCCCCTTCCGCTGCCAGGCGTTGACGATGCGGATCTTGTGCTCCGGGGACACCCGGGCGTATACGGAGATCTTATCCAGCCGCACGTCCAGGTCGGCGTCGCTCATCTGGTCCAGCTCCAGGCCGGACACCGCCTGATCCCCGTCCTGGAAGATACCCAGCTGCCGGGCGATGGCGGAGGCGGTTACCTTGTGGTCGCCGGTGATCATAATGGTGCGGATGCCCCCCCGCTTGGCGTCGGCCACCGCCTGGACGGCCTCGGGCCGGGGCGGGTCGATCATAGAGATGAGGCCGATGAAGGTAAAGTCCTTTTCATCCTCCAGGGTAAGGGGCCGGACAGCCTCCAGCTCGGTGTAGGCGAAGGCCAGCACCCGCAGGCCCTCCATGGACAGCTCCATGTTCACCCGGGCAATCTCCTCTTTCCGCTGGGGGGTCATCTCCACCTTCCCCTCCCGGGTGAGCAGCCACTTGGACCGGTCCAGCAGTACATCAATTGCCCCCTTGGTAAACACGGTGGGCACGCCGTCGATATCGTGGAGGGTGCTCATCAGCTTGCGGTCGGAGTCAAAGGCCAGCTCTCCCAGCCTGGGGTGCTGGGCGCGGTAGCTCTCCTCGTTGACCCCGAATTTCTCCCCCAGCATCACCAGGGCCACCTCGGTGGGGTCTCCGATGGAGGTCCCGGTCTCCTCGTTGTTGGTGGCGTCGCTGGCCAGCAGGGCGGCCTTCAGGAGCAGCCGCTGCACATCGTTGACCAGCTCCAGATCGTCCCCCTCCAGCAGGGAGCCGTCGGCGTACACCTTCTGGGGGGTCATCTTGTTCTGGGTCAGGGTGCCCGTCTTATCCGAGCAGATCACCGACACGGACCCCAGACTCTCCACCGCCTTCAGATCCTTGATGATGGCGTTCTGTTTGGCCATCTTCTGGGTGCCCATGGCCAGCACGATGGTGACGATGGAGGACAGAGCCTCAGGGATAGCCGCCACCGCCAGGGCCACGGCGAACATGAGGGAGTCCAGCACCCCCATACCGGTGCGGAAAATGGACAGAGCAAACACCAGGGCGCAGATGGCCATGATGACGATGGCCAGCTTGGCGGAGAAGTCGTCCAGGCTCTGCTGGAGGGGGGTCTTACGCTGCTGGGTCTGGTTCATCAGAGCGGCGATCTTGCCCAGCTCGGTATTCATGCCGGTGCCGGTGACCAGGACAGTGGCCCGGCCGTAGGTCACCAGGGAGCCGGAGAACACCATGTTCTTCTGGTCCCCCAGGGCCACCTGATCGGCGTCAATGGCCTCCTCAGTCTTGTCCACCCCCTCGCTCTCGCCGGTGAGGGAGCTCTCGTTTACCTTCAGAGAAAAGTTTTCCAGGATACGGCCGTCGGCCACCACCATGTCCCCGGCCTCCAGCAGCACGATGTCCCCGGGCACCACGTCGGCGGAGGGGATCTCCACCCGGGCGCCCCCCCGCAGCACCTTGGCGGTGGGAGAGGACATGGCCTTCAGGCTCTCCAGGGATTTTTCCGCCTTGAGGTACTGTACGGTACCCAGAATGGCGTTGAGGATCAGGACAGCGAAGATGACGATGGTGCTCTCCACGTTCTCCGACAAAGCGGAAATGACGGCGGCGATGATGAGGATAATGACCAGCAGATCCTTAAACTGCTCGGCGAACACCTGAAGGGTGCTCTTTTTCTTGCCCTCGGACAGCTTGTTGGGGCCGAACTGCTGCCGCCGGCTGGCCACCTCCTGATCGGTCAGACCGGTGGAGGCGCTTTGCTGGGCCTCCAGCGCCTGCTGCGGGGTTTTGCGGTAATAGGCCTCTGACATTGGGGTTCCCTTCTTTCGTTGAGATTCCGGCGGAGGCACAAAAAAAGACTCTCCGCCAACCGCCGGGCATAGCACGGCAGTTGTCGAAAAGTCTTGTTACCTCACAGGGTGCATACCGCCAGGTCCGGAGACCGTGATGTTGGCGGAATGTCTTTAAACTACTCCCTTTTCAACGACGTACAGTTTAGCATAATTTCCCGGCCAAGTCAATGGCTCTCCCATAGTTTGTCCCGTCAAAAAAAGGTTATTCGTTCAGCGGTTGACGAAGGCTTCCCCTTCCCTTATAATTTCCATTAGGAACAAGAAGGAACCCACCCCTGCCATGGTTGTATTTTTTAAAGGAGGGGCCCCTATGAAATCCAACAACAACGTGGTGGCGCTCATGCTGCGGTTGGCCTGGCTGCTGGAGCTGCTCATTGCCCTGTTTATCCTGCTGATGACCGTGGTGCAGATGGTGCTCACTGCCAAGGACTCCCTCTTTTACCTTTCCATCGGTAATTTTGATCTGACAGAGTTTTTCTCCACCACCATGACCATCGTGGTGGGCCTGGAGTTTGTCAAAATGCTCATTCTCCACACCCCCCGGGCGGTCACCGACGTGCTGCTCTTCGCCATTGCCCGTCAGCTGGTGCTCAGCCACACCGACTCTCTGGACACCCTGCTGGGGGTGGCGGCAGTGGCCCTGATCTTCTTTATCAAAAAGTTCCTCCACACCCAGGAGGACTCTCTCTCCCCCGCCAATCTGGTGGCGGTGATGAACAAGTACATCCACGGCAAGAAGGTTCCCCTGGAAGAGGAGGTCTCCCAGGAGAAGCACTAAGCACAAGGAGGGTCTGCCATGTATACCACCCCCTGGATCACCGCACTGTTTAGCCCTACCGGAGGTACCGCTGCCGTGGCGCGGGGGATCACCGGCGGAAATGACGCCGTCGTCGACCTATCTGTGCCGGTGGCCCCACAGGTCATCCCCAGCGACCGGGTGCTGCTGGCCGCCGCGCCGGTGTTCGGCGGCCGGATCCCCGCGCTGACCCTGGAGCGTCTGACCGCCCTTCAGGGAAACGGTCCCGCTGTAGCCCTGGTGGTGTATGGCAACCGGGCTTATGAGGACGCCCTGCTGGAGTGGAAGACCGCCCTGGAGGCGCGCGGCTTCCGGGTGATCGCCGCCGCGGCCTGCATCGCCCAGCACTCCATCGCCCCCGCAGTGGCCGCTGGTCGGCCCGATGATGCCGACCTGGCTCTGGCCGCCCAATTTGGCGGGCAAGTGCTGGAAAAGGCTGCCCTGCCCCTGGAGGCACAGACTTCCGTCTCCGTGCCGGGCAATCCGGATTACAAGCCCTTCCCCGGTATGCCCGTCCACCCCCAGGCGGACCACCGCTGCGTCCGCTGCGGCCTGTGCGCCGCCCGCTGTCCCGCCGGGGCCATTCCCACCGGCGACCCCAGCACCACCGTGGCCGACCGCTGCATCACCTGTATGCGGTGCGTGACCATCTGTCCCGCCCACGCCCGGGCCCTCCCCACCCAGGCAGCCGAGGCCACCGCCCAGCGGCTGGCCCAGATCGCCGGCCAACCCCGACAGCCGGAATTTTATTTGTGACAGTTCCCGCCCGGGAGGCTCCGCCTCCCGGGCGGTCCCCGTCTGCGGAAACGAAAAAATTGAAAAAATACAAATTTAGTGTTGACAATTCAACGGGCCCATGCTAGAATATACAACGCTGGTTCGACAAGCTGCGGACCACAACAAAATATGGGGGTATAGCTCAGCTGGGAGAGCGCTTGAATGGCATTCAAGAGGTCAGCGGTTCGATCCCGCTTATCTCCACCAAGTACAACTGAATATCGTGTCGTGGGGGTATAGCTCAGCTGGGAGCGTGGCACACACCAAGACGCACCCCCATCTGAGAGCCACTTTTCGACAACTTAATACAGGTTTCCCTATAATTTCCCATTCA
Organism: Pseudoflavonifractor phocaeensis; assembly: GCF_016901955.1. Classification (GTDB taxonomy): domain Bacteria; phylum Bacillota; class Clostridia; order Oscillospirales; family Oscillospiraceae; genus Flavonifractor; species Flavonifractor phocaeensis_A. The sequence goes on along the minus strand of NZ_JACJLC010000119.1, from coordinate 1,353 downwards.
TGGGAATATATGGGGGTATAGCTCAGCTGGGAGAGCGCTTGAATGGCATTCAAGAGGTCAGCGGTTCGATCCCGCTTATCTCCACCAAAAAAGTTAGGGAAACCAACTAAAAACACTCGTTTTGGCAACAAAACGAGTGTTTTTAGTTCCCTGCGCAGATCAACATATTAAATGCCACTCTTGCGCACCCCCATTAAGGGCGTTCTGAATTTTCGGAACGCCCTTTTTTCATGCCCCGAAAGGATGTGCAGGCATGGAGGAACAAACCTTTTTCGATTATTACTATGGCGGTGAAAGTGAGCAGTTTGCCTTTTACCGCATCCCCCGGCAGCTTGTGACCGGCAGCTATTTCAAAAACCTGTCCACAGACGCCAAGCTGCTGTATGGCCTCCTGCTTGACCGCATGAGCCTGTCCATGAAAAACGGCTGGTACGATGAGCAGGGGCGTGTTTATATATACTACCCGCTGGACGAGATACAGGAGGCGCTCTGTTGCAGCCACGGAAAGGCCGTCAGGCTGTTTGCGGAACTGGACACTGGCAGAGGGATCGGGCTGATCGAGCGTATCCGGCAAGGCCAGGGCAAGCCTGCGAGAATCTATGTCAAGCAGTTTACGACCCGCGCCGTACCACCTCCCCCTCCCGCCGGGCCGGAGCAGCCGGGACTTCCCGAAATGGAACATCAAGAAGTCCAAAAACCGGAAGTCTTGACTTCTCAAAATGAAACTTCAAGAAGTTCCAAAATGGGAAGTCAAGAAGTTCCAAAATTGAACGGAAGTTATATTGATATAAATAATACTTACAAGAGTCAGCTTAATCAATCAATCTATCCGTCCGGCCTGCCGCCGGAAAACGGCGGGCGATGGATGGACAGACAGACGTGCAGAGAGCGCATAAAGTCAAACATTGATTACGACTGGCTGGCAACGCAGCGAAAAGACTACGAGATGGAAGAAATCGACGAGCTTGTGGCCTTGATTGCCGACACCGTATGCAGCACCAAGCCCACGGTGAAGATTGGCGGGGATGAAATCCCCATCGAGGAGGTGCGGCAGCGGTTCTTATCTCTGGATTCCTCGCACATCGAGTATGTACTGGAACGGCTGCGGGAAACGACAACGAAGATATACAACATCCACGCCTACCTGCTGGCCGCGCTGTATCGCTCCCCCACGACCACCAGCCACTTTTACCGGGCTGAGGTACAGCACGACCTGTACGGCACCTGATGAAATGCGTCTCAATTTGGAGCTGTTGACAAAGTCCACACAATCCCAAGAGTAAATGGTAGAATAGAGTTACATGGGGGTGGGAGAATGCAACTGAAGCTCCATATGGTGACGATAGAAGATCT
>NZ_JACJLC010000118.1 GCF_016901955.1 Pseudoflavonifractor phocaeensis | reverse complement strand
GCTTGAATCCGTATGCCTTCTGCGAGAATTCTAAACACAAACCGTTCTGCCAAAAGCTATGTCTTGGCAGGACGGTTCTTTTTGCCTTATTATGCGGTGTTGCCCTAAAGTTATATATACTTACAAGCAAGATATTGAGAGGCCCGCTCAGCCTGCTCTGTGGCCGTTTCCGGGCCGTTGTGCTGCTGTCTCCAGGACGGTACACGGTATTTGATATAGCTGTAACTTCCGTACTCTGTGGCCTTCTCCTCCCGCTCCAGAACAAAGCACCCAGGCGGGACGGCCAAGGCCGTATCATCCGGGACAAAGCAGCTCTCCACCACGGGCTTTGCCAGGTTGCGGCTTCCCGTCCACATCTGCGCACCCACCGGGCGGCCCTCTACGCTCTCCTTGGTCATGTACCGGGCCAGGGTGTCATAGTCCCGATCCCGTACATACTGTAAGTCCACCACATCCCCATAGGGCCACAGGCTGCGGATTGTCTCTATGTCCCGCTCGGTAGCGTTAATGACCAGGTGGTGGTGCAGGCGGGCTGCTCCGTGCTTCTCCTCGGTGGTGTAGACGTATTTTGTCACCTGCCCCCGGGCCTTGCGGTGCTCTCTCAGATGCTTGAGGAACTTCCGCACGTTCTTTAAAGCCTCGGCCCGTTTGGCCGGAAGATCCTCATCCCGATATGTAAGGGTAACAAAGAGATCCTTTCCAACAAAGTTCGCCGCCAGCAGCATTTCCAGCTTGCCCTTGGCCGTCTTGTCGTTCATGGCCTTCTGTGCTGCGGTGGTCATGCGGGACTTTTCCGCCCTGGCCCGCTCCCCGTCCCGGGGCTCCGGGGCGGTGTATAAGATTGTCTTGACGATGCAACCCGCCGTAATGGTCTTTTTCCGCTTTGCCATATCGCCGCACCTCTTACCTCGTTTTGGGTATAAGAAAGAGCCAGAGCATGGCCCCCTCGAGCGGGATCAACTCCCGCCCGGTCACCGTTGGCTCTGGCTCAGGCGCTGCCCGGAAGGCTCCGGGACGGGCTCAGGCGCTGGCACTATATGCGCTTGCCGTCAGTGAGGGCACCGGGGCTTGCCCGGCTCCATTTCCTGCACTGGCCTCTAAGGGCTCTGGCAACTATTGTTTTCCTGCTGTACGGCCCCGCTCTGTTACATTCCAAGAGCAGAGCACAGTTTATACAAGTCCCCCCCCGGGAAAGCTGGTTCAGGCCATCCGCAAACAGCTGTGCGCATACTTCGTCCAGCTCAAAGGGAAGCGGATCAGTGTTATTGATGCTTCTAAGGCATACAGAGTGCGGCCGGTAGTCCTATCTTTTTGCATACCTGCTCTAACTCTTGCTCCGCAAGCTGGTTGATATCCCAAGCAAAATCCGCAGCACATTCATCATCCGGGTCAAAAACAGGATCTTCATGTTTCTGCACGCTCAGATCCGGTATTTCAACTTCTAGCTTAGATATAACCTCAGATCTATACTCCGCTCCACCACGGAGCACTCCGAGAAGGTAAAACCCCCGCATCATTGCCAGTAACTTGGCCTGCGGCGCTCTGACCTTACCGGCCAGCCGCTCCATATATGCTGCCACGTGTTTAGCCTCATCCATAAAGTCGGCCAGCCCACTGCCTTCTGCATACGGTGTAAACTCGCTCAGGAACTTCAGTTCCTCATTTTCCAGCAAAATTGTTTCCAGATTGATATCCATGCTCTTTCCGCCTTTCTATGTATGATGGATTCCCCTGGAGGACACCCACAGACGGGCACAGGGCAGCGGGGAATGTCCTACCTGGATGGGCTGGCGCAGCAGCTCCGACGCCAACGCCTGCCCCTGCTGAGACAGATCCAGCGGGCCTACATACACCGGGCCATACGGCCACGGATGCCCCAGCATATCGGCAGATTCCTTGCCCCTGTTGAGTATTACACGGTGTACAAGGCTCCCCGCCTGCTCCGTTCCCAGCAGATAAACATACTTGGCAGCCATGCCCTTGGCCCTTCTGAGCGCCGATATGCTGCCGATCCACTGTCTTACCTGCTGCCGTGCCAGCTCACGCGAGCGGGGCCAGGGGCCTGCCTGATAGGTCAGCGTTACCAGCAGATCCCCGTCGGTAAAGTTGGCCGCCAGAGTGCGGGCCAGCCGATCCCGTGAAAGCAGCAGGTTTCTCATCCGCTGCCGTTCCCCAGACTTTGTGCCCCTCTGCTCCATGTGCGTGTCCTCCATTTCTCATAGGCCAGGGCGGAGCGCATACCGCACCACACCCTGGCCTCAGTTCCATAGTCAGTTGATTTCCTTACTCTACGCACTTTCTGATAATGACCATTTCTCCATGAGCGCCTGGATTACCTCATACGTAAGGAGGTTTTCCCCATCCGGCTTGTTGGCCTTTAATTCCGCACGAAAGTCGGGGTGCTGAATCAAAAGGCGCATGAATAAGTACAGCTCTTCTTTTCCTGCATCATCCAGCCGGGAAAGCATCCGCTTAAACTCCTGCTTTCTCCTCTTTGCGTCCCGATTCATACTTGACACACTTCTCTTGCGGGTGGTATCACGCTCACACCTCATGCCGTCCGCCTCCCTTCCTGCCGGTCTCCCGGCCTTGGGGGCTAAGGCTCTCCAGCATGAGCCGGACACCCAGCCGGAAACCGTTTACAAACCCCTGGGATTCATGCTCACTGGCCACGGCCATGCACAGCTCCTCCAGATCTTCCCCCCTGCCTTCTTTGACCGCCAGGCTAAAGGCGTCATACCGCTCATCGGCGGCGGGCAGGTGTATGTACTCCTTTTCGATGTCCGTTACAAACCCAGCGCATACCAGGCGCAAGGTCTCGATTACCTCAAAATTCAATTTGACAATCTCCCTCTGCCTCTGTAAAATAGAGGCGTGAAATAGTTGCGTGACTGCTTTGTTTCACCTGCCGTTGGGGTGTTGCTACCACCTCAGCGGCTTTCTTTTTGCCCAAAATCCGCCCGCTCGAGCGGGTTTGTCCTGTCTTATGCGGCCCTCTGGCTCGCCTTCTGCGGCAGCTTGTCCCTCCCAGACGGGCCAGGAGCAGGGGAACACCGGACAGGATTACCCCCACCAGCAGGGCAACCATACCGCCCGGGCGCTCTGCCAGGCCGTCCGCACTGGCCGCCAGCCCCAGCACCAGGCAGAAGGAGATACCCTCCAGTGCCGATTCCCTCATGCCCTTGCCTTCTTTCGGCCTGCGGCCCTGATATCGGTCACCTTGTCGGGCAGCTGGGCCGGTTCCGGCTCCTCTGTCGTGGCCCCAAGGCTGCGCAGGAGGGCGGGAACGTTGATGTAGTAGACCCGGCCGCTCTTGACGTGGGGCACCGTACCCGCCCAGCATCCCCGGCGCAGGTAGTACATGGACAACCCTGTGGTCTTACACGCCTGCTCAATGGTCTGGAAGGGCGTCTGCTTTTGTGCTGACATGGTTCATTCTCCTTTCCTGTGTCCAAGTTGGACACGTTATTCTGCTTCATCACCGCCACTTTTGCCTTCATGCTGGCTGCCATAGCTTACAACCGCATCAGGAGACATGGAAAGCACCTGGCAGATCCGTAGCAGTTCATTTGCATCAAGCTTTCGCTTTTTTAGCAGCACGGCTCCCAATTTCATGGGAGTCAGCCCCGCTCGACGGGCAATTTCTGCTTGAATTAGCGCCCTTTCCTTCACGATTGACGCTAGGTTATCTCTAATATCCATACTATAATCACCTCACCTTGTTTTTCGTAGTAACTAAATTGATTATATTCAATAATATTTGTTTTGTCAATATAAAAATCAATATATTTATTATTATCATTTTTATAATAATTATATTGTTTTTCTTTACCTGTTTTGTTATACTACATTTAGGAGGTGGCGCTATGGTCAATAACATATGTAAAGCACGGCTTAAAGCTGGACTTACTCAAAAACAAGTTGCTTCTGCCGTAAACAAATCGCAGACTACCGTTGCTGCATGGGAAAGCGGACGCTCACAACCAGATGCAGCGACTATTGTCAAGCTATCTGAACTCTTTCATGTATCAAGCGACTATTTGCTCGGGATAAGCCTTATAGATCACCATGAGAACTTCAAATTATCCAATGAGGCAAGAATAAATGACCTGAGCGAACACGACAAAGTAAAATTAGATTCATATATACAAAAAGTGCTTGATTTTTGCATTGGAGAGGCAGAGCGTGAATTATTCCCTACTTTCTCATTATCCTTAGACTGCCTTCTTTCTCAGTTAACACATATTAAAAATATTGTGTATATGTATAGAACAGCTATGCAACAGACAACTTTCGATGATTTGATGAGCAACCAGAAACTATTCAAAGGTCTAAATGCAGAAGACCAAGCTGCAATTAGGGCGCTTTATGACATTGCATCAAAAGCACCCATCGACACCGTATTTGCTCAAAGGGCACTATATGAAATTGCGTGCAGTAGTGGATCACTGAGTAAATTAGTGATGGAATTAAAGGAAAACTTATCAAAGTTTAAAGAAGAACCCCACGAATAATAAAAGCCCGCTCGGAGCGGCAACTCCAAGCGGGCGGTGCGCACAGTCCCACACGTTCAAATATAGGCCCTGTATGCCTTCTCATTGTATCACACGGGGCCGGGAAAGGAAATGATTTTATGCCTTCCACCCGGAAAATGACCAATAAGGCCGGGGAATCCTTCTATGAGATCCGGGTCAGCCGTGGCCGGAGCGCAGCTCCTCTGTCCATGCGGTGGTATCCACCCGCAGGCTGGGGCCAGCGGGCCATAGACCGGGAACTCTCCAAGGTGGCCGCCGACTTTGAGCGCCGCTGCCAGGCCGGGGAGATCCTCAGCCGGACAGAGCGGCACGAGCGGGAAGCTGAGGCCCAACGGGCTGCCGCCAGGATCCAGACCTTGAAGCAGTACAGCGAGGATGTTTTCATGCCCGCCAAGACCATTTCTATCTCAGAGAACAGCCGAAGCAGCTTCCAGGGGATGCTTGACAAGTGGATCTATCCCGCCCTGGGGGAACTGAAGCTGCCGGACATTACCCCCGCCAATATTACCGCCCTGCTGCTGTCCATGCAGGCCCAGGGCAAGGCCCACGCAACGGTGGTAAAGTGCTATACCATCCTGAACAGCCTATTCAAAATGGCTTTTCTGGCTGATACCATCCCCAAGAACCCTATGCACAAGGTGGAACGACCCAAACCCAGGAAGGACGAAGCCCGGCACGATGAAGTAGAGGCCTACACCGTGGAGGAGGTGCGCCATATCCTGTCCTGTCTGGACAAGGAGCCGCTCAAATGGCGGGTGCTGGTGCGGCTGCTCATTGATACCGGCATACGCCGCGGCGAGTGCTGCGGCCTCCAGTGGAAGGACATAGACTTCCAGGAGAACACCATCACGATCTGCGGAAACCTCTGCTATACCCCACAGAAGGGGGTATACCTGGACACCCCCAAGAACGGGCGGAGCCGTACCGTTGATGTGGATCCAGATATCATGGCTCTGCTGCGGGCCCTCCGCTCGGAGCAGGCCGCCCAGGCCATCAGTGCCTATGTCTTTACCCAGGACGGCAGCCCGGAGCCTATGCACCCCCAGAGCCCCACACGCTACATGAAAAAGTTTGCCAAACGCTACAACGTCTCAGACCTCCATCCCCACAAGCTGCGCCACACCTTTGCCAGTATTGCCATCACGAGCGGGGCGGACGTGGCCAGCGTGTCTGAGAAGCTGGGCCATAGTGATAAGGCGGTCACGCTGCGGATGTATACCCACGCCGATCAGGAAAGTATAAAGCGGGCAAGCCAGATTTTCCGGGACGCTCTCAAACAGGACACGAAAAAAGCCGGGCAGGGTTGACCTGTCCGGCTCCGTTTTTTGCCCCCGTCTGGGTTTTTGTCTGGTTTTTTCCGCCGCTCAATCTGCTGGAAGAAAAAAACAAAAAGCCCCAAAGCCTTGCGGCTCTAGGGCTTCATGTGGAGCTGCTATCCGGATTTGAACCGGAGACCTCATCCTTACCAAGGATGTGCTCTACCTACTGAGCTACAGCAGCATAATGGCGACGCGGAAGGGACTTGAACCCTCGACCTCCGGCGTGACAGGCCGGCGTTCTAACCAACTGAACTACCGCGCCATCTATGCATCTATGCAAACAGCGATTTCGCTGTTATTTTTGGCAGGGGCAGAAGGATTCGAACCCTCGGCACTCGGTTTTGGAGACCGATGCTCTACCAGCTGAGCTATACCCCTATGTGGTGGGCCTTCGGGGACTCGAACCCGGGACCGACCGGTTATGAGCCGGCTGCTCTAACCAACTGAGCTAAAGGCCCATACCGATCCTTTTCTTAAAAAATGGCTCGCCGTCACGCTTGTGGCGGCGAGCCACATTCTGGCTCCCCCTGTTGGACTCGAACCAACGACCCTGCGGTTAACAGCCGCATGCTCTACCGACTGAGCTAAGGAGGAATATAAAAGGGTCCGGTCTGGTCAGACCAGACCCTTCTCTGTGTTGGCGTTACCTATCTTCCCGGTCCGTCTCCAGACAAGTATTTTCGGCGCAGGTGAGCTTAACTTCCGTGTTCGGAATGGGAACGGGTGGACCCTCACCGCAATCAACACCAACTTACTTTCCTTTGAAAAGAAAAGTAAGCAAAAGAAACTTTTATCAACTTTCTTCTCCTTACCGTTCTTCTCAACGATAAGTTATTATATTCTCTTTTCATCTCACTGTCAAGACCATTTTTTAAATGGTGACCCGTACGGGAATCGAACC
>NZ_JACJLC010000117.1 GCF_016901955.1 Pseudoflavonifractor phocaeensis | reverse complement strand
GGCTTGAATCCGTATGCCTTCTGCGAGAATTCTAAACACAAACCGTTCTGCCAAAAGCTATGTCTTGGCAGGACGGTTCTTTTTGCCTTATTATGCGGTGTTGCCTTAGGCTTTCCCTGTATTCCTTAGTAGCGCAGGAATCATATTCTGCCGGTTCGATGTTGCCATACCAGAATTCTTCTAAAATGCTCATAACATCACCCTCCTTAAAAAGTGTGTGTGATGTTAACTCTGCCGCTCGGGAATTGCAAGTAACTATGTTGCACAAACCTAGGCAGCAATTTTTATTGGTATCGGCTGTATAACGAATAGCGGTTGTTTAACGAAACAAAAGCACAATATGTAGTGGTTGCAGAATCATTACACCGGAACAAACAACAGTATCACGGAAACGGCAATCAAAATGTGTTGCAAAGTTTAGGAAAACACCCTATTTTCATCGAAAAGGACATAAAAAAGCAGATACCGTAACTAACACAATTGTATCAATTACGGTATCTGTTATGGTCCGAGTGGCGGGATTTGAATTATTCATCCAAATAGTTCACACGTACTGATGTGCCTTATTTTTTCATAAACTGCCTTAAAATTTTCACTTTTATTACCTTTTCTTACTGATCAGATTTACTGCTTGTGTCTCACGGTTCAAGCCTAAAGGGAAACACAAGGGAAAATTTTTCTGTAAGGGAGGATCAATAATATGTGGGATAATATGAACCGATACCCGTTCCCCATAGTCCAAGATGTATATTCACAGGCACCTGCTCAATGGCAATATCAACAGTTAGTGAATCCACCGATGTATTCGCAAGAATGTCAGCAGAACCCTACTCCCGTGGGAAATCCAACACAATATCCCCCACAAAACATGGTTTTTTACTCTTACAACTTTCAGCAAGTGACTGACTATACCTTGCTTCAGCTTCAAAAAGAGAATATGCAGCTCAAAAATCAGCTGAACAAAAAGGTTCTCAAAGAGGAGGCATTGAAAGAACTTATAGAAGTTCAGGGGAATGCCTATATCAGCTTTACTGAAAGTGGACGCGTTGTACAACTGACTCATTTCGTATTCGAGTCCGTAAAGGTAATCCAATACGATTTGTTCTATGCCAGAAAGCCGCAGCTTCTGGTTAAACTGAGCATACAGGAAAAACCTGGAATGATCAATCTGGATGACATTTATAATGATAAAAAATGGATCACTTTTCTGGAAAAAACCAGCCAAACATCTATAAGGATATACAAATCTGTAAAACATGTTGCGATATTGCTGCGTAGCATAGCATATAGATACGCACCAGAAGTGTTTGTGCCCTACTTTGGCGGATGGGTAAATACAGATGACCATCAACTCTATTATACATTTTCTGGGTTTCGGACCAGCGCTGGGTCGGACACACCGGAATCCTACGAGTGCGCATATGCTGAGATTCCGTATAGCGCCAGAGCCGCGGCAGAAAAATACCTGAGTCGTATGGAACCTGTTTTGGACAAGCCGCTCCGTAATTTTTTTATCATATGGATGCATACATCGTTTCTTCAGTCAATATTGTCTCATCTTGGTGTGCAGATATCAAAAATTCCTGTTATTCAGGCTGCGAATCCAGTGGTGCAAACCTACCTTCACAGGATTCTTTCTGTTCACCACAACAGGATACTCAACATGAATATGCCACCAGATGACTTTGCACACACACTTGCCGCTTATAAAGACCAGCCGTTCGTCATTCAGTATCAACAATGCGGAAAGAACTCTGCGGAAAATGAAGAAATCCTGGGACAGGCGTTATCCGGTGGGAGAATTCCAATTATAAAAAATAAAAAAGAAGTGGGCCAATTAGCCTTCGGAACCCTTCCTGTTCTGCTATCAGACGGTACGGCAGACCTGTCGCGGAAGTTTTATGGGATTCCCATCACAGCAACATCAGACGCTTTTGATTTAACGCAATGTGCTGCGGTTGTGGGCGAGTCTATTTGTGCTGCAGATTACTGGTCTGCATTTTTGGCGTTTACTTCTAAACACATAGATGAGCTAAATCGTTTGCTTCAGACATTTGTGCCAATGGCTTTGCAGCTGTCCTCTGACAAAGAGTACACTGCAGAACATGCAATGGTATTGGGTGCTATGTGTGGAGTTGCAGCCTTTCTTGAGCGATTCTATCAGGAGCTATCTATCTCAGGGATCAAGATTCTGAATAATGGTTGGATGAGTTATATGGCCGAACTATTGGAGGAAAGTTCCGCCCAGTTCGCAGCTCCGGAGGGACTGGCGGATAGTTTCATTGCGGCAGCAAAGCAGGCAATCCTCCAGAACAGGTTCCCGTGCTACCAGATTTTCCGGACACTTTCCGCTATTCCACACGGAGCAATCTATTACAGTGATACATACGTCTGCTTTGATAGAATTGCATTTGAAACCATCTGTCAGAGCGCCGCTTGCAATCCTGGCGCGGTTAAACGAGACCTTGCCGACCAAGGGTACTTTTTCGGGAAAATGGTCAATAGTCATTCTTATGAATCCCGCATTTCCCTTGATCTTCAAAAGAATGGCAAAAAAACCATTCGCGTTTACAAATTCAAACGAGAACTCATAGAGAGTCTGGGCGAGCCCGCTCTGTTTCAAGAGGGGTGAGCAAAATGGACGTTCGTATTCACTTGGGGCTATCTCGTATGGGAGTTACACTTGACTGGAACGAAGCCTCTAATTTTCATATGTACGTCTCTGGACAAAGCGGGCAAGGAAAAAGTTGTTTTTTAAAGCACTGTATTACTCAGTTGCCGCAACAGGGAGTACGATGCATTGTATTTGACTACGCAGGAGATCTGCACACCTTATCTGAGTTGAGTACCGGCATCTGCGTACCCTGTGATTGCTTGGATGTCAGAAATCAGGCCTGTATCAATCCATTTCGCACACTTTTCTTGCAGAAAGACTGTCCAGAAAACCACTATGATACTGCTGTGAGGATTGCAGAGACCATTCTGTCTGCTTGTCCGATAAAAGGTAATTTACAGCAAGTGTGTCTGCGGAATACATTAAAAGAATACATGGATCGTGGCGGTGCAGAGTTTGGTTTCCCCGGCCTGGTTTGTCAGATACAGAATGACAGGAAACTCGCTCAAACTATGGCGCCTGCACTGCTGCGCTTACAGGATCTGGCCAATCTTCTGCCACACCACCTCCAAACGCACAACTGGAATCTGGAACAGCCAGGGATCTCAGTATTACGTTTTGACAGTCTCCCCAATATCTCAGCGCAAACGATTATGACTCAGTTTATGCTGGCGGATTTGTGGTCAGAAAAGCTTAACCGTGGACTGGCAGATTGCCCACTGGTCATAGTCCTGGATGAGTGTCAGCGGTTCCGTTTTACGGAAAACAGTATCTTTACCCGGATTCTACGGGAAGGACGAAAATATCATTTTTCCGGTTGGTTTGCCTCACAGTGGATCGATAACAAAAGTACACTGAAGGCTCTGAACCAAGCCGCTTTACAAGCCTACTTCTATCCAGGAGATGACCAAATCTACAACCTTGCCAAAAGGTTGGCACATGACGGACACTCAGCGGAGAATTACAGGAGATTGCTCCGTACTCTGCGCGTGGGGGAATTTTTGTACATCGACAAGTCTGGAAGGCCTGTTATAAGCCGTGTCCCTCAAAGGGATAAGTAGAATAAGGCTGCTGAATGAATTGCTAAAATTCTCTGACCCAGTTGAAAAAGTAGGGATAGAAAGTGGGTTTTCCCTTTATCCTGTCTGGTTTTAGCATTCAGGTTAGCAACCGATTCATATGCTCCGGCAGGTTGCCCTGCCGGAGCAATTCTTTTTTACAGATATATAACTATAGAGTAAAGAGATATGTGACACAAAGCATATCTCTTGTGGCTACTTTGCTCATGTACCTATAGCCGCTGCTGCTTATTTGACTGTACTTGGTTATCGTTTCTATTTGGTTTCTATTTCTTATCTTTTATTGTTCCTATATCATTATTCCTAAAGATAGATTATATTCATCTGCTTATAAACAACATTTCTTTACAAATATGTTATATAAATAATAAAAAAGGAGCAAAAATGTCATGAAGAGCCTGCAATCGTCAGAAGTGAAAAGCAAAACCGTGAAAGCGCGTGTTACAGAAGAAGAATATCGTACATTTTGTCAAAAACGAGAGGAATGCGGATTGAGCGAAAGTGAACTGATCCGGCGTGCTATCTTTGGTTTAGAGGTATCCGGCTGCAATGCAAAGAACCAAAAAGCTATGGAGCATATGTGTAAGATTCATACCCTGTTAAACCAAGCCAGGCTTGAGATGGATGATGCTGTCATCGATGCGCTTCAAGAGGAGGTGTCTGATTTATGCCAGTCCTTATCATGATGAACAAGCCATACAACGATGAAGATGCACTGGCCGCTTTGGTAAACTATGTATGCCGTATGGGGTACGGCTATTGCGGCGGATATGGAGTAGACGTACGTAATGCCGCACAGCAAATGCAGCTTGTGAAAGATCTCTGGGGAAAGAACCATGGCCGTCGTGTCCGACATTTTATTTTGTCGTTTGGCCGTTCTGAACAGATTGGATATGAGCAAGTAATGAGACTTGGGTTTGATATATGCCGATATTACAGAGATTACCAGTCGGTCTATGGCCTGCATGAGGACACAGATCACCTGCATCTGCATTTTGCAGTCAACACGGTATCTTTTGAGACCGGGAAAATGTATTCGGAAGGCGTTTCTGACTGGCATTGCCTGAGAGGATATATCCAGGGGTTACTGCCAAAATGGTATGTGGATTTTAAAATCTCAGAAGGGACACGCATCGCAAGCTATAGTGTGATGGCATAATAAATATTGGTAGCCCCTGAGTAACCGTCAAACCTGGTAGCAATGTAAATCGCCGGGTCACCAATCGGTGACCCGGCGGCAGCCTGTCGAAAAAGTCCAGCAAAAGCTGGGCTTTTTCATTTAGATGAGATAAGATAGAGGTGGAGGTGAGGGAGATGCTGGAACGTGGAAAAAAAGATCGTGATGTAATAGAGATTGTAGGAATAGACAGCCTGGTACCGAAAGATCACCTGCTTCGGAAAATAGATCAGGCAGTGGATTTCGACCGTATATACGAAATGGTGAAGCCGTTGTATAGCGAGGACAACGGCAGACCAAGCGTAGACCCCGTGGTGCTGATCAAAATGGTACTGATCCAGCATCTGTACGGATTGCCGTCCCTTCGGCGGACGGCAGAAGAAGTAGGCTTAAATGTAGCATACCGCTGGTTTTTGGGGTATACATTACAAGAGGAAACGCCCCACTTTTCCACGGTGAGCTATAACTTCCGGCACCGTTTTACCGAGGAGACCGTAGACCAGGTATTCCACTGGATTCTGGAGGAAGCGGCGGAAGCGGGCTACCTTTCTCCTAAGGCGGTATTTATTGACGGCACACACATCAAAGCCAGCGCGAACACCAAGAAGAAGGTCAAGGTCCAGATCCCGGTGGTATCCAAGCACTATGCCAAGGAACTGATGGAAGAGGTAAACGCAGACCGGGAGATCCATGGCAAGAAACCCTTTGACGATGATGACGAGCCACCGGCTCCGGCAAAGAAGCCCAGAGACAATACCTCCAAGAAGAAGCTGGCCCGGCGGAAGAAGGAGAAGCTGCGTACGGTGACCCGGAGCGTAACCGATCCAGACAGTGGCTTGTTTGTAAAGGGAGACCACAAGCGGCAGTTTGCCTATGAAGCCCACACCGCCTGTGACGAGCATGGATTCGTTCTGGAGACAGTAATTACCCCTGGAAATGTACATGACAGTGTGGCATTTGATGAAGTCTATGACCGTGTGACAGCGGATTTCCCGGAAGTGGAGACGATCGTTGCCGATTCCGCCTATAAGACCCCGCATATCTGCAAAAAGGTGTTTGAAGACGGATGTGTGCTGTCCACCGCTTATAAGCGGCCTCAGACCATGAAGGGCGGCCACGAGTGGTGGAAGTATGTGTATGACGAGTACTATGACTGCGTGCTCTGCCCGGAGTACCAGGCGTTGGCCTACCATACCACCAACCGGGATGGCTACCGGGAATACAGGAGTGATCCCAGCATCTGCGTCAACTGCCCCACCCGCCATCTGTGCACCCATTCCAAGGACTGCGTAAAAACAGTACAGCGACACATCTGGAGAGACTATGAGGAGTTGGCGGACGACGCACGCTATACACCAAAATACCGGCAACTCTACAAGCGGCGTAAGGAAACCATTGAACGGGTCTTTGCCGACGCCAAGGAAAAACACGCTATGCGTTATACCCAGTACAGAGGCTTGGCCCAAGTGTCCAACTGGGTGAAGCTTAAATTTGCTGCCATGAATCTGAAAAAACTGGCCAAGTGGTTGTGGAAGGAGAAGCTTTCTCCATTCACGCTTGTACTTCTTTGGCCTCTATATGCCAGAAACCCGGCTTATGCTTCATGCATAAACCGGGTTTCTCGACAGGCTGTCGCCGGGTCACCAATCGGTGACCCGGCGGATGGTGTTAATAAAGATCTGTTTCTGACATCTTGCCCATAAACTTGTCCACAGCGGTAGAGATCACCGAAACAGAATGATACAAGTAAAAATATCTTAAAAAACGGCGTTATATAAATACGCCTTAAATGTTCCAATCTTCTAATACATCAGCATAAACTGTGCCGCCTGTACCTTGACAATTCGCTTTTTTTGTTGCGAGAGATGTCGCACATACAAAATATCTGTGCCATTTCGTATTTGCTTTCACAATCGTAAAAATTTTTCAGAATAGATTTCTTATAGCCTCAAATCAAGAGGGGCGCACGCTGATTAAAAAGCCGGCGAAAAAAAGAAAAAAGCCGTCCGCAGGAAAGTAAAACCT
>NZ_JACJLC010000116.1 GCF_016901955.1 Pseudoflavonifractor phocaeensis | reverse complement strand
GGAAATGTGGCTACGGTCATTATCAAAGACCAAAGCAGGATTGGCCGTGATGTTGTCGAAGTGGGGCTTTTGAAGCGCACCTTTGACGAGTACCATGTACGCTTTATTGCGGCAAATGACAACCTTGATACCGCCAACGGCTTTGATATAATGTCAATTTTCCGAGATGTGATAAACGAGTGGTATGTTGCCGACACCAGCCGGAAAATCAAGACCGTTTTCAAGTCGAGAATGGAAAAGGGCTTGCGCTGCTCCGGCAGCGTCAGCTATGGCTACCTTGCGTCCAAGGAGAACAAGGGCGAATGGGTAATCGACGAGGAAGCCGCCGCCGTTGTGCGCCGTATCTTCCACAGCGTTGTTGCCGGGGAGAGTATCGCCAGCATAGCAAGGGCACTCCGCGCCGAGAAAATCCCTATCCCGTCCGAGCATTGGAAGCGGATAGGCGCACCCGTCCGGTCGGCGAAGTACACAGACCCCTACGCATGGTCAACAACAACTATCAGCTATATCCTCAAACGCCCGGAGTACACAGGGCGCAAGGTTTTAGGGAAAACCGTCTGCGAGAACTACAAGACCAAAAGCACCCGCAAGACCGCGCCGGAGGAACAGTATATTTTTGACGGGGAAATCCCCGCCATTGTGGACGAGGAAACATGGAACACCGTCCAGCGGCTTATGGGAACAAAACGCCGCGCCCCCAAGCGGCAGAACACCCCAAACCGCTTGACCGGGCTTCTCTACTGCGCCGACTGCGGCGCGAAGCTGACCCACCGCAGCAGCCTTGTGCAAGGCAAGTATCTGGACGACGCTTTTGTGTGTTCCAGCTACCGCCAGCTTACCCGCGACTGCACCATGCACTATATCCCCACCGCGAAAATGGAAGCCGCCATTCTTGCCGCAATCCAGCGCGTGAGCTGGTATGTACGGCACAATGAAGCGGAGTTTATCGAGCGTGTGCGGAAAGCCACCGACCAGCACCAAGAAAATGCCGTCAAGGAGTACCGGCAGAAAGTGAGCAAGGCGCAGCGGCGGTATAAGGAGCTGGACGGGCTTGTAAAAAAGCTGTACGAGGGAAACGCCACAGGCAAGATACCCGATAAGCACTTTACCCGTCTGCTTGCCGAATATGACGAGGAACAGACCGGGCTGGAAGCCGCTATCGCACAATGGCAGGAAGCAATCGAGAGCTGGAACGCCGACAGGCTGAAAACAGATAAGTTTATCGAGCTTGTGAGCCGCTACACCGACTTTTCCGAATTGACAACGCCCATGCTCAACGAGTTTATCGAGAAAGTGGTTGTCCATGAGGGCGAGGGGCGCGGGAACAGCCGCCGCCAGCGGATAGATATTTACCTCAACTTCATCGGCGCGTTTGAAGTCCCCGCCCATATCGTTACCCCAATGGAAGCCGAGGAACAACGCCGCCAGCAGGAGGAACAGGCGGCAAAGGAAGCCCGTTCACAGGAGCTTGCCAAAGCGCGGGAGGAAAAGCGCAAGGCAGAGAAGCGGGAGTTTACCGCGAGGAAGAAAGCGGGCTTGCTGACCCCGGAGGAACAGGCGGCAGACGAAGCGCGGTTAGCCCATAACCGGGCATGGCAAAAGGAATGGCGGAAGAAACGGAAAGCCGCCGAGCCGCCCAAGTCCCCAAAGCCGAAATCCTTAAAGGAGCTTGCCGCGCTGCAAAAGGCCGGAGCCGACCTCACGCCGGAGGAAGCAGAACGCCTTGCCGCTTACCGCGAGAGGAAAAACCACCAGCACAAGGCATGGTATGAACGGCAGAAAGCAGCGCAGCCGCCCAAGCCCCGGACGCTCAAAGAGCTTGCCGCCGCGCAAGTCGCGGGACAGCCCCTCACGCCGGAGGAAGCGGAACGCCTTGAAGCCAGCCGGAGCCGGAAGAAGAACGCCTACCAAGAACTGAAAGCCCAAGCGGAAACCGACCCCGCCGCAGCCGCCGAGCTTGCAAGGCGGCGGGCTTACCACTCGGAAGCCACCAAGAAATCCCGCCAGAAGATGTACGAGGAAGCCGCAGCCGGAAACCCCGCAGCCCAAGCCCGGTATGAGAACTTCCTTGCTGCAAGGCGGGAGAACTACCACAGGAAGAAGCACGACGAGAAAGGAGAACAAATCGCATGAGAAGATTGATTGATAACGGGAACCGCCCCATTACCCCAAAGCCCCATATCGGCCACTACGGGCGGCTGCGGAAAGCCTATCTGGAACAATACCGCCACCGCCTTTATACCGCCCTTGTAGCCAGCGAGAAGTTATATCCCCACCTTGCGGAAACAGACCGGGCGGCGCGGGATATGCTGGACTACCTCATGCCCCGCCTTGCCAGAGAAGCGGGAGCCACCGAAACCCTTAAAGCCGCCGACCCGATGAAATGGGTAGGATTGATGAACAACTGCAAGGCGAGAGCCGAGGAAATCATCAGGCATGAGCTAATCTATGTCTGACGGTCAAGAGCCGGAAAAATCGGAAATCTTGCGATAACAGCCGCCCCGACGAACCATTCCCCGTCCGGGCGGTTTTTATCGTCAAAAACGCTGTTTTCTCCAAGTCAAGAGCCGGAGAAAACAC
Source organism: Pseudoflavonifractor phocaeensis (assembly GCF_016901955.1). Lineage (GTDB taxonomy): Bacteria > Bacillota > Clostridia > Oscillospirales > Oscillospiraceae > Flavonifractor > Flavonifractor phocaeensis_A. Next base: position 4,448 of record NZ_JACJLC010000116.1, on the reverse strand, counting down.
CCGAAAAATGCCCCTATTGCGTAACAGGGGCGCAGAAAGGAGCTTGCATGAGAACAGGGCTTACCAAGCAGGAAAAGACCACCGATATTTGGTTTGACGAGAAAGACCCCCTTATCCATATCCGCACCCACAACACCGCCTTGAAAAAGCGTCTGCTTGCATACAGCCGCCGCTACCCGGCGATCTGCCAGCAGACCGATGCAGACCCGGAAACGGGCTGCATGGAGTTTGACATTGAGAAAGGCCGTTTCTCTTTCCGTCTGACCGCCCCATACAGTGAGGAACGCAGGGAAGCGGCGCGGCAATATGCCAGAGAGAACAACGCCGCTGACAGGCTGAAATGATGTAGATTTGTTCACAATCTTATGATATACTGTTTCTTGGGAACAAATCGGAGTTGAGGAGGCAAACCATGTATTCCTTATTGTTATTAAATCTGATTATACCTTTTGTAATGATTTTGGTTGGGGACATATTGAAAAGACATCCTGCAACTGACATAAAATCGGGTAACGGATATAACACACCAACTGCACGGAAATCACAAGAACACTGGAATTATGCACAAAGTATAGCACCAAATAATTTTATCTCTCTTGGCAAGGTATTAGGAGTAGTTGAGATTATTTTAAGTATAGGAATGTTCCTTTTACAGATTTCAGTTAATATTGCCCTTACTGTAGGAATTTGTACGGGAATAGTATTTTTGTTTTGCGGCTTTTATAAAACAGAAATAGGAATAAAGAATAAGTTTAAGGAATGAATTTTTGTTTAATCGAACAGAACATAGTAAAATCAAACACTCCACCCACAAGGGACAGCCGAGAAAATCGACTGTCCTTTTTCTATGCCGACAGGCAGAAAGGAGCGACCAGTCATGACGAAACCGAGAGAGAAAACCCGCGAGGAATTGACCGCCGAGATTGAGGAAAGCAAGAAGAAAATCCGGCAGTTTGAGAACCGGGAAAAGATGTTGCGACAGAAGCTATCCGTTGAGGAACGCAAGGCGAGGAACCACAGGCTTTGCAAGCGCGGCGGCTTCATGGAGAGCCTTGTGCCGGAGCTGATTGCCATGCCGGACGAGGACGCGAAAGCCTTTTTACAGCTTGCCTTGACGAGCGAGCCAGCGCAGGAGTTTTTGAGAAAACGAGCCAAGAACGGGAACGCGGAATAATCCCTTTGGAACAAAGGGCGCACTTATACACCCTTGCGGGCGTGTGCGCTCTGCCGAGGGCTTATCTCCGCACAGGGAACTTTCCCCGCGCTCCGATATGGCGGCTTTGCCGCAACAAGGGGCTGCACCCCTTGCGCCGCTTCGCGGCTATCCCTGCACACCCACAAAAACAGTACACCCGCCCCGGCGTCTGTACTATTTTTGCGGGTTTTATTATCCTATCCGGGAGGTGATACCCATAGCCATTTACCATTGTAACATCGGCATTGTGAGCCGAGGAAAAGGCAAGTCAGCCGTTGCCGCAGCCGCCTATCGAAGCGGCGAGAAAATCACAAACGAGTGGGACGGAATGACCCATGACTACACCCGCAAGCGCGGCGTTGTCCATACGGAAATCCTACTGCCGCCCCATGCCCCGCCCTCTTTCTCTGACCGCGCTGCCCTATGGAACAGCGTGGAACTTTACGAGAAAGCCGGGAACGCCCAGCTTGCCAGAGAGATTGACGCAGCACTCCCCATAGAATTATCCAGAGAGGAACAGATCCGGCTCGTCCGGGAATACTGTTCCTCTCAATTTGTTTCCAGAGGAATGTGCGTTGATTTTGCCATTCACGACACCGGCAGCGGCAACCCCCATTGTCATATCATGCTTACCATGCGCCCCCTTGACGAGCGCGGCGCATGGGCGGCGAAGTCCAAAAAGGAATATGACCTTGACGAAAACGGCGAGCGTATTCGCTTGCCAAGCGGCAGATACAAGACGCACAAAGTTGACCTCACAGGCTGGAACGACAAGGGCAACGCGCTTTTATGGCGCAAGGCATGGGCGGATATTTCAAACGCCTACCTTGAACGCGCCGGAAGCCCGGAGCGTATCGACCACCGCAGCAACGCCGAGCGCGGCATTGACGAGCTGCCTACCGTCCACATGGGCGTAGCGGCTTGTCAAATGGAGAAGAAAGGCATAGCCACCGAGAAAGGCGAGCTGAACCGGAATATCCAAAAGGCAAACCGCCTTATCCGGGAAATCCGGGCGCAGATTGGAAAGCTCAAAGAATGGATTGGCGAGCTGTTCAAGGCGCGGGAAACCGCCCCGGAGCAGCCCCCGCAATCCCCCGGCCTTGCAAATCTGCTGATAAAGTATATGAGCGTTCAGAGGGAAAAGAGCCGGAAGTATTCGCAGTATTGGCAAAGGCAGCACGCAGCCGATGAACTGAAAACCGTATCACAGGCAGTCAATTTCCTTGCGGAGCGCGGCATTTCCACCCTTGCGGAGCTGGACGCTGCCCTTTCCTCTGTCAGCGACCAAGCCGACGCTATCCGGGAGGGCATGAAAACCGCCGAGAAGCGCATGAAAGAATTGCAAAAGCTGATTGAGTACGGGAGGAACTACACCGAGTACAAGCCCATTCACGACGAACTGAAAAAGCTGAAAAATGGCTGGACGAACAAGCGCGACAAGTACGAGGAAACCCACCGCGCCGAGCTTACCCTATGGAACGCAGCGAGCCGCTATCTCCATGCAAATCTGCCGAAAGGGACAAAGCCCCCCTTGCCTATTTCTGAATGGGAAAAAGAGTATGCCACCCTCAGCGGACAGAGGACAGCGGAATATACCAAGCTGAAAGAAACCCGCGCCGAGGTTGCCGAGCTGCACAATATCCGCAAGTGCGTTGATATTGCGCTGAAAGCCGACCAGCCGGAGCAGACACAGAGCCGCACCAAGCGGCAGGAACAAGAGCGATAAAGAAAAGGGCGGGCACGCTGCTTTGCCTGTCCGTCCTATGTGTTACTCAATAAATGGCAATTTAATAGCGCAAAACAAAATAAATCACATATACCCAACTAAGCAAGCCATGAAAAATTGCCCACCAAACAGATTTCCATGTTGTATAACTTATTACCATAGCTAAAGCACTACCAAATGTTATTCCTGTTTTTACAGTTTTTTCCACTATTGTCGTTTTATTTTCTTCCATCGTCTTTTGCCTCCAATATTCCGATTTGTTGACTTTATTCTACTCCAAAACTATGAACAATTCAACCACAGAAAGCGAGGTATCAACCATGTATTACACCCAAGAACAGATAGACCGGGCGAACCAAGCCGACCTTGTTTCTTTCCTGCAATCACAGGGCGAGCAGCTTACCCGCGCCGGAAATGAATACCGCTGGAAACGGCACGACAGCTTGACCGTCCGGGGAAACAAATGGTACAGGCACAGCCAGAGCAAGGGCGGCGGCCCCGTCGATTTTGTCATGGAGTTTTTCGGCAAGAGCTTCACCGAAGCCGTGGAACTTCTCACAGGAGAAAAGGGAGCCGTACCGCCGCCGGACAGACCTTGCCCCGCGTCCCTATCCGACTTCCGGCTACCGCCCCCAAACAGCGACAATCGAACAGCGAGGAACTACCTCACAGCAGCCCGCCGCATTGATGAAGATGTGACGGGCATTTTCTTTGCCCGCGGCGATATTTACGAGGACGCAGCCCACCACAACGCCGTATTTGTGGGGCGGGACGAGGACGGAATACCGCGTTACGCCCACAGCAAGGGGACGGCGGGAAACTTCCGGCTTGATGTGAAAGGCAGCGACAAAGCCTTTAATTTCTGCTACCGGGGCGAGGGCGACAGGCTTTTTGTCTTTGAAGCCCCCGTTGACCTGCTCTCTTTCCTCTGCCTGTTCAAAAAGGCATGGCAGAAGCAGAGCTATTTGTCATTGGGCGGCGTGGGAGAAAAAGCCCTGTTGCGTCTCCTCTCTGACCGCCCAAACATCAAGACCGTTTACCTCTGCCTTGACAGCGACCAAGCGGGAAACGACGCTTGCAGCCGCCTTGCGGAGCTTGTGCCGGAGGGATATACCGTCCACCGCCTTGTGCCGCTGTTTAAGGACTGGAACGAGGTATTGCAGCACCGGGCAGAAATCACAGACGGGAAGTATATCCGGGAAGCGGTTTACGGCTTGAAAGAGCCGCCGCAGGAAGAAACCGTCGAGATTATTCGCATGAGCGAGGTTGACACACAGACCGTTGAATGGCTATGGGAGCCGTATATCCCTTTCGGGAAAGTAACCATTGTGCAAGGCAATCCCGGCGAGGGCAAGACCACCTTTGCCCTACGCCTTGCCGCCGCCTGCACCACCGGGGGAACGCTGCCGGGAATGAAGCCCTTGCCGCCATTCCAAGTGATTTACCAGACCGCCGAGGACGGGCTGGGCGATACCGTCAAGCCCCGCTTGATAGAAGCCGAAGCCGACCTTGACCGCGTGCTTGTGA
>NZ_JACJLC010000115.1 GCF_016901955.1 Pseudoflavonifractor phocaeensis | reverse complement strand
GGGTAGCGGTGGGCTCGGGGGAGTCCACCGGCTCCGGCGTGCCGCCGCACCCGGCCAGGAGCAGGGCCAGGGACAGCCCCAGGGCCGCCAGCCGGTAAAACAGGGTCTTTTTCAAGGGCAGATCCTCCTGTTTTGTACTGATATAAAAAATGTCTTTCCGGGAATTCACTTCCCGGAAAGACACCTCGACCCGCGCCATAGGGCGCGAAACCGGGGGTATCGAGCCAAGTCGCCGGCGTTTCGCCGGCACGCAGGCTCGTATCTAGGGGGTCGGAGGCGCCGGGGGCGCCTCCGATGGAAATCCAGCGGAGCCACATTCCGCTTCGGGATACCCCCTAGACGATTGCGATCATAGCCGCCTGGCTCCCCCGCTCCCCCTTGGTGACCCGGTGAGACCAGTACTTGTCAGGCAGACAGGCGGTACAGTCGGCGGACACGGCGATGTGGTCCGGGTCCAGTCCGGCGCTCTCCAGCCGCCGCACGTTGAGCTTTTTCAGGTCCACCCGGAACTTGCCGGTGGGGAGCACCTGGATGCCGTGGAGGGCCGAGGCTCCCATGGCCTCGGTCATGGCGTTGGGCACGTCCTCGTGGGTCTCGAAGCAGCACTGGGAGATGCCCGGGCCGATGGCGGCCAGGATATCCAGCCGGTCGCAGCCGTAGCAGTCCACCATCCGGTCCACCGCCCGGTTGACGATGCCCAGGGCGGTCCCCCGCCAGCCTGCGTGGACGGCGCCCACCACCCGGCGCACCGGATCGTACAGCAGGATGGGCAGGCAGTCGGCATTAAATACGGTGAGCACCACGCCGGGGATATCAGTGACCAGACCGTCGGCCTGCCAGGGCTCCGGCTGGTCCAGTCCGATCCCCAGATCGGCGGTGGTTATGGTGCGCACCACGTCCCCGTGGACCTGACTGGAGCACACCACATGGGTCATGTCCGCCCCGATGGCGGCGCAGAACCGGCGGTAGTTCTCCCGCACCTTGTCCGGGTCGTCCCCCCGGTTCATGCTCAGATTGAGAGAGGAAAACTTCCCCTCCGACACGCCCCCCAGCCGGGTGGAAAAGCCGTGGGCCACCCCGCCGGCGGCCTCGAATCCGTCGGCGGCCAGATAGACCAGACCGTTTACATTGTGTTCCGTAATGTTCATGGGGACCCTCCTTGCTCAAGAAAGGTTTCTCATCTGATTCAGGCTGTGGGGCGGGCGGATGATATCCGCCCCTATGGCAACCCCGAACCGTGCGCGTAGGGGCCGGACACCGGCCGGCCCGATGCCGCAGGGCGGTCAGCGTACCGCCGGGCGGGTCTGGGACCCGCCCCTACGGAAGCCTATCAATCCCGCCGCACCGTTTCCGGACCCGTACCGCCGGGGGATCAGTCGTTCTCGTGCATGCCGCAGCACTTCTTATACTTCTTACCGCTTCCGCAGGGGCAGGGATCGTTGCGGCCCACCTTCTGGCCCTTCTTGATGGGCTGCTTCTTCACGGTGCCGTCGCCGCCGGCGCTCTCGCCGGTGACCTTGGCTACCCGCTCCCGCTTGACCTGGCCGCCCACCTGGACCCGGGCCAGGAAGATCCGCCGCAGAGTCTCCTCCTGGATGGCGGCGATCATCCGTTCGAACATCTCATAGCCTTCCCGCTTGTACTCCACCACGGGGTCGTTCTGGCCATAAGCCCGCAGGCCGATGCCCTGGCGGAGCTCCTGCATGGCGTCGATGTTGTCCATCCAGTACTCGTCCACCACCCGGAGCATCATCACCCGCTCCAGCTCCCGCATGAGGGGCTCGCCCAGCTCGGCCTCCTTTTTGGCGTACACCTCCACCGCCTTGTCATGGAGCAGCTCCTCCAGCCCGGCGGCGTCATAGCCCTGGAGGGCGGCGTCGTCCATGTCCAGCTCTCCGGGCAGCAGGAACATGCCCCGGAACTGGGCCCGGACCTCCCGCCAGTTCTCGGCGTCCATATGCTTGTTCTCCCCCATGTGGGCCTGGACCTCATTGGCGATGATGGTGGACAGCATGGTCTGGACGGACTCCTTCAGGTTCTCCCCGTCCAGCACCTTCCGGCGCTGCTCGTAGATGACCTGCCGCTGGGTGTTCATCACGTCGTCGTACTCCAGCACAGTCTTTCGGGTCTGGAAGTTCCGGGATTCCACCTGCTTCTGGGCGTTTTCAATGACATTGGACAGCATCTTGGAGTCCAGGGGGGTATCCTCGTCCACCCCCAGCTTATCCATCATGCCCATGACCCGCTCCGAGCCGAACAGGCGCATGATGTCGTCCTCCAGGGAGAGGAAGAACCGGCTCTCGCCGGGGTCGCCCTGACGGCCGGCACGGCCCCGGAGCTGGTTGTCGATGCGGCGGGACTCGTGGCGCTCGGTGCCCAGGATGAACAGGCCACCCACCTCCCGTACCTTGTCGGCCTCGGACTTGATCTCGTCCTTATACTTGGCCTCGGCCTCGGAGAACATCTTCCGGGCGTCCAGGATCTGCTGGTCGTCGGTCTCGGCAAAGCCGGTGGACTCGGCGATGAGCTCGTCGGACAGGCCGGCCTTCCGCAGCTCGGCCTTGGCCAGAAACTCCGCGTTGCCTCCCAGCATAATGTCGGTACCACGGCCGGCCATGTTGGTGGCCACGGTGACGGCGCCGAATTTGCCGGCCTGGGCCACGATCTCGGCCTCCTTCTCGTGGAACTTGGCGTTGAGGACGTTATGGCGTATGCCCCGCTTTTTCAGCATGTCGGAGATCTGCTCCGACTTCTCGATGGAGATGGTGCCCACCAGCACGGGCTGGCCCTTTTTGTGGCACTCCTCGATCTGGTTGATGATGGCCCGGTACTTGCCCTTCTCGGTCTTGTACACCACGTCGGGCTGGTCGATGCGGGCCAGGGGCTTGTTGGTGGGGATCTCCACGATGTCCAGGGAGTAAATGGTGCCGAACTCCTCCTCCTCGGTCATGGCGGTACCGGTCATGCCGGAGAGCTTGTTGTACAGACGGAAGTAGTTCTGGAAGGTGATGGTGGCCAGGGTCTTGGACTCCCGGGCCACGGTGACCCCCTCCTTGGCCTCGATGGCCTGGTGGAGACCCTCGTTGTACCGCCGGCCGTACATCAGGCGGCCGGTGAACTCGTCCACGATGATGACCTCTCCGTCCTTCACCACGTAGTCGATGTCCCGCTTCATCAGGCCCCGGGCCTTGATGGCCTGGTTGATGTGGTGGGAGAGGGTGGTATTCTCCGGGTCGGCCAGGTTCTCGATCTGGAACTGCTGCTCGGCCTTGGCGATGCCCCGGGCGGTGAGGGTGACGGTGCGGGCCTTCTCATCCACGATGTAGTCGGCGTCGATGTTGGGGTCCTCTTCCTCTTTCTCGTTGACGCTGGTCACCTTCTGGCCCTTGAGCCGGGCCACGAAGGAATCCACGATGGTGTACAGCTGGGTGGATTTGTCCCCCTGGCCGGAGATGATGAGGGGGGTGCGGGCCTCGTCGATGAGAATAGAGTCCACCTCGTCCACGATGGCGAAGGCGTGGCCCCGCTGGACCATCTCGGTGGCGTAGATGCACATGTTGTCCCGCAGGTAGTCGAAGCCAAACTCGTTGTTGGTGCCGTAGGTGATGTCGGCGGCGTAGGAGGCCTTGCGGTCCTTGGGCTGGATATCGTGGATCACCAGGCCCACGGTAAGACCCATGAACCGGTACACCTTGCCCATCCATTCGGAGTCGCGTTTGGCCAGGTAATCGTTGACGGTGACGATATGCACGCCCTCCCCGGCCAGGGCGTTGAGGTAGGCGGGCAGGGTGGCCACCAGGGTCTTGCCCTCGCCGGTCTTCATCTCGGCGATGCGGCCCTGGTGGAGGATGATACCGCCGATGAGCTGTACCCGGTAAGGCTTCATGCCCAGCACACGCCAGGCGGCCTCACGGCAGGCGGCGAAGGCCTCGGGCAGGATATCGTCCAGGGTCTCGCCGTTGGCCAGGCGCTGCTTGAATTCCGGGGTCTTGGCCTTCAGCTCCTCGTCGGTGAGCTTGGAATAGCTCTCGTCCAGAGCCTCAATTTTGTCCACGATGGGTTTGATGGCCTTCAGCTCCTTGGCGGAGCTGGTGCCGAACAGCTTTTTCAACAGTCCCATGCGTTTGATTCACCTTTCTGACGGCCGCGCCGGACGCGGCTTTTCACATTGATTCAGTTTCCTAGTATAGCATACCTGCCGTCAATAAAAAAGGGGAAATTGTGAACAATGGCGGGGGCTTGGAACGGGTGGGGGAAAGTGTGCAGTTCTGCACACCCTCTTATCCAGAAAATGTGCTACACTGCTAAAGTATAGAAATATATTACCCACAACGGGGATTTTCTTGGATTTTTCCCTGAGAAATGAAATGAAGTTGAAAGGAGGATCTCCCATGGAACATAGCGTGCCCATATGGCCGGAGGATTTTGTCACCGTCCAGCGGGAGATCCTGGAAGAGTCGGACTTTGAGGACGCTTCGGTGTCCCGGATCCTGGCCGAGCTGCTCCGGGAGCGGGGCTGGCTGGTAAAGGACGCCATCCGGGCCTGCTGTCTGGACCGGTCCTACGGCTACCAGATGTTCAACGGCACCCGTCTCCCCACCCGGAATTTTCTGCTGCGGCTGGCTCTGGCCCTGGGGCTGTCCCCCGTGGAGGCCCAGCACCTGCTGGCCCGATGCGCCAAGCCGGTGCTCTACCCCCGCAACCGCCACGACGCCGCCCTGCTCTACGCCCTGGACGCCCGCCTTTCCCTGGACGACGCCCATGAGCTGCTGCTCTCCCTGGGGGAGGAGGGGCTGCTGTAGGGGCGCGGACGCTTTATTGATTTATTGCGCTGATTTATATGGCACACACCGGAAAATCATGGTATACTACAGGTACCACCCGTCTTTCTCAGGAAAAGGCGGTAAAATCAAGAAAAAGGAAGTGTCCCCATGAAGAAGAGAACCCGCGTCGCCGCCGCCGCCCTGGCTTTGGTGGTGGGCACCGGCACGGTGGCCCTGGCCGCCAGCCAGCTGGTCAGCATCCAGGTGCTGCCCGGCATGAACCTGTCCATCAACGGCGAGGCCTTCGTGCCCAAGGATGTAAACGGCAAGGAAGTTGACGTTTTTGCCTACAACGGCACTACTTATGTGCCCATCCGGGCCATCAGTGAGGCCTTCGGTATGGATGTGGACTACGACGCCGCCACCCAGACCGCTATCGTCAACGAGCCGGAGGAAGTGACCCCGCCCTATGACCCCAACGACGTGGAGTATGTGATGTCGGTGGCCCCCGAGCTCTATACCAACGAGGACGGCACCCAGCAGTACTGGTACAACGGCGTGGGCTATGAGTTCCGCTGGTGGCTGCCCGAGGAGCAGCAGGACAGCTTCACCGTGAAGCTGGTGGAGGGCACCCTGCCCGACGGCATCAAGCTGGTGGACGGCGACCGTCTGGAGGGCAACTGCCTGAAGGCCGGCACCACCGACGTGACCTTTACCGTCACCCCCAAGGAGGGCGACCCCGTCATCCGCACCCTGCGCTTCCAGTTCGTGGAGCCTGACGAGTTAGCCGTGGCCCCGGTGGTTCTGTGGGGCGCTGTGGGCGACAGAGTGGAATGGTATGGCATCCCCTCCTTCTATGACGGCATCTTCTACACCGCCGACGACCTGACCGCCGACAATACCGACGTGGAGTTTGCCGATCTGGGCTCATCTCCCATCGGCACCCAGGCCGGGCTGGACGCCCTGGCGGAGTACGGCCTGACCCTGACCTATGACGAGCAGACCCTGGAGGACGGCTACCGCCGGGCCGACAACCTGCTGGAAGGCACCTTCACCAAGGCCACCGACGGCTGGATCAAGATCTCCGTGCCCGTCTACGCCTCCGTGGGTACCAATGACCCCGACTATCCTCTGGACCAGAACTTCTGGCTCTGCACCAACGACGAGGGCAATACCCAGCTGGTTTACGGCAATATCGACATCTATCTCAACATCATTGATTTTGAGTAATCATCTTTCTTTCCCATCCTTTCCGGTAAAGGGCCTGTTGCAAAATAGGATTTTGAAAAATTAGGTCAAAGAAAAAGTTAGCGAGAACCGTCAAGACTGCGGTTCTCGCTAACTTTTTTAATGCACAAATTTCCCGCTCGGGTCTGAAAACTGCATTTTGCAACAGACCCTTTATCATGCGTCATGTGTTTTGGACCGGTGGGGCAGGCGGGGGGAAATCCACACCGCTTCTCCACAAATCGCTTTAGTCGCCGGAGCCGCACTTCTCATAGTCCTCCATCACCTTCCGGCCCCACTTCAGGGGGTCCTCTCCCTTTTTCAGCCGGAGGGCCAGATAGGGCTTTTCCCCGGCGGAGAAAAGGAGCCTGCCCCGGTACTTGTCCAGGGCGCACAGGGCGGACACCTGCCGCAGGTCAAAGCCGTCCAGGTAGAAGTTGAGGTTGGTGCTCTGCTGCTTGATCTGGGTCACTCCGTTTTTGGCGGCCTCCGCCCGCAGGAGGGCCACCGAAACCAGATTGTTCACGTTTCGGGGGGGATCGCCGTACCGGTCAATGAGCTCATCCATCAGCTCGTCGGCATCCTCCTCCGACCGGATGGCGGCGATGCGGCGGTACAGGTCCATCCGCTGCTCGGGAGAGGGCACGTACCTGTCGGGGATGGCGGCGGACACGCTCAGGTCGGCGGCGCAGTCGGTGCGCTTGGGAATGGGCTCTCCCCGCTCCTCCAGCACCGCCTCCTCCAGAAGCTTCAGGTACATGTCATACCCCACGCTGAGCAAAAACCCGCTCTGCTCGGGGCCCAGCACGTTGCCTGCCCCCCGGATCTCCAGGTCCCGCATGGCGATCTTGAAGCCGGAGCCAAACTCGGCGAACTCCCGGATGGCTCCCAGCCGCTTGGAGGCCACCTCGGTGAGCACCTTGCCCTGGCGGTAGGTGAGGTAGGCGAAGGCCCGGCGGGTGGAGCGCCCCACCCGGCCCCGGATCTGGTGGAGCTGGGCCAGGCCCATCTTGTCGGCGTCCTCGATGATGAGGGTGTTCACGTTGGCGATGTCGATACCGGTTTCAATGATGGTGGTGCACACCAGCACGTCCACCTCGCCCTCGCTCATGCGGGTCATCACGTCGCCCAGCTCCTCCTGGCTCATCTGGCCGTGGGCCACCGCCACCTCTACCTCCGCTCCCAGCATCTCCTTGACGCGGGCGGCGGTGCGGGTGATGGTGTCCACCCGGTTGTGGAGGTAGTAGGCCTGGCCGCCCCGCTCCAGCTCCCGGCGGATGGCGTCCATCAGCACCCCCCAGTCGTGCTCCAGCACGTAGGTCTGCACCGGCTGGCGGTCCATGGGGGGCTCCTCCAGGGTGCTCATGTCCCGGATGCCCGAGAGGGCCATGTTCAGGGTACGGGGGATGGGGGTGGCGGAGAGGGTGAGCACGTCCACCTGTTTGGACAGCTCCTTGAGCCGCTCCTTGTGCTGCACCCCAAACCGCTGCTCCTCGTCGATGACCAGCAGGCCCAGGTCCTTGAACTTCACGTCCTTCTGGAAGAGCCGGTGGGTGCCGATGAGCAGGTCGATGCCCCCCTGCTCCAGCCGCCGGAGGGTCTCCTTCATCTGGGCGGCGGTGCGGAAC
>NZ_JACJLC010000114.1 GCF_016901955.1 Pseudoflavonifractor phocaeensis | reverse complement strand
GACTTTGCCACCGACGACCTGGAGACTGTGCGCTACCAGGCCCGGGAAGAGATCGCCATGAAGAAGATGATGGATGCCGAGGGCTGCAAGGCCTTCTCCAACACCTTCCAGGATCTCTACGGCATGAAGCAGCTGCCCGGTCTGGCCAGCCAGCACCTGATGGCCCAGGGCTACGGCTACGGCGGCGAGGGCGACTGGAAGGTGTCCGCCATGACCGCCATCATGAAGGCCATGGGCGAGAACGGCAACGGCGCCTCCGCCTTCATGGAGGACTATACCTATCACCTGGCAAAGGGCCAGGAGTACAGCCTGGGCGCCCACATGCTGGAGGTCTGCCCCTCTGTGGCGGCTGACAAGCCCCGCATCGAGGTCCACCCCCTGGGCATCGGCGACCGGGAGGACCCCGCCCGGCTGGTGTTCGAGGGCAAGGAAGGCGACGGCATCGTGGTGTCCCTCATCGACATGGGCGGCCGGCTGCGGCTGATCTGCCAGGACATCCACTGTGTCAAGCCCATCATGCCCATGCCCAACCTGCCTGTGGCCCGGGTCATGTGGCAGGCCATGCCGGACCTGACCACCGGTGTGGAGTGCTGGATCACCGCCGGCGGCGCCCACCACACCGTCCTCAGCTACGACGTCACCGCCGAGCAGATGAAGGACTGGGCCAACATGATGGACATCGAGTTTGTCCACATCACCAAGGACACTACCGTGGAGGGCCTGGAGCAGCAGCTCTTCCTCAACGATCTGGCCTGGAAGCTGAAGTAAGAGGTGAACGGCAATGCTGGAACAACTGAAACAGGAAGTGCTGGAGGCCAACCTCCTGCTGCCCAAATACGGTTTGGTCACCTTCACCTGGGGCAATGTGTCCGGGGTGGACCGGGAGAAGGGCCTGATGGTCATCAAGCCCTCCGGCGTGGAATATGACACCATGACCGCCGAGGATATGGTAGTGGTGGATATCGCCACCGGCGAGCGGGTGGAAGGGAAGTGGAAGCCCTCCAGCGACACCCCCACCCACCTGGCCCTCTACCGGGCCTATCCCGAGATGGGGGGCGTGGTCCACACCCATAGCCGCTGGGCCACTACCTTTGCCCAGGCCGGTATGGGGATCCCCGCCATGGGCACCACCCAGGGGGATTATTTCTACGGCGAGATCCCCTGCACCCGCAAGATGACCCCGGAGGAGATCGCCGGGGAGTACGAGCTGGAGACCGGCAACGTAATCATCGAGACCTTTAAGGGGATCGACCCCATGACCATCCCCGCGGTGGTGGTCCACAGCCACGGCCCCTTCGCCTGGGGCAAGGATGCTCACGACGCGGTGCACAACGCGGTGGTGCTGGAAGAGGTGGCCTTCATGGACTGGCACGCCATGATGATCAATCCCTGGAAGGGACCCATGCAGCAGGAGCTGCTGAACAAGCACTATCTCCGCAAGCACGGCCCCGGCGCCTACTACGGCCAGGGCTGAGGCGCGGAAGGAGGCGGCGTTCATGGAGAACAGAACCCCCTTCGGGGTCATGGCTGACGGCACGCCGGTGGAAGAACTCACCCTCCGGGACGGGGGGATGACCTGCCGGATTATCACCTACGGCGGCGCCCTGCGCAGTCTGGAGGTGCCTGATCGGAACGGTGACCCGGTGGACGTGCTCCTGGGTATGGATACCCTGGAGGACTATCAGACCCAGGACAAATTCCTGGGGGCCTTGGTTGGCCGGTACGCCAACCGCATCGGCGGCAGCCGCTTTATCCTCAACGGAAGGGAGTACCCCCTGCGGGCCAACGACGGCGTAAATCACCTTCACGGCGGCCCCGTGGGCTTTGACAAGCAGGTGTGGACGGTGGAGGAGCAGACGGACAACCAGGCCGTCCTCTCCCTCATCAGCCCTGACGGCCAGGAGGGCTACCCCGGCACCCTGACAGTACGGGTGACCTACCGCATGGAGGACAACGCCCTCAGCATCCGCTATGTGGCGGAGTGCGACCAGGATACCCTGTGCAACCTAACCAACCACGCCTACTTCAACCTGTCCGGCCACAACAGCGGTCCGGTGAGCGACCAGTTCATCCAGATCCACGCCGGGCACTATACCCCTACCCACCCTGGTTCCATCCCCACCGGGGAGATTGCCCCGGTGGAGGGGACCCCCATGGATCTGCGGCAGCCCCAGCCCATTGGGGCCCACGTGGACGATCCCTTTGCCCAGCTGGAGATGGCCAAGGGCTATGACCACAACTGGGTGCTGGACGGAGCGGACGGAACGCTCCGCCCGGCGGCCAAGGCCTGGTCCAAGACCAGCGGCATCGTCATGGAGACCCTCACCACCAAGCCGGGCATCCAGTTCTACTCCGGCAATTATCTGGACGGCTGCCCCGCCGGAAAGGACGGGGCACCCTACGACTACCGGTGGGGCTTCTGCCTGGAGACCCAGTACTTTCCCGATTCTCCCAACCATTCCAACTTCCCCAGCGCCGTGCTGGAGAAGGGTGCGAAGTACGCCCATGAGACGGTGTACCGCTTCACCGTGGAAGATTGAGAGCAGAGGGAATGAAAAAGGAGCTTGACGTATGACACTTGAAGAGAAGAAACAACTGAAGATCGCGGCCTGCAAGGTGCGTATGGGCGTCATCGAGGGTACCCACAGCGCCAAGGCCGGCCATCCCGGCGGCAGTCTGTCCGCCGCTGATCTGTTCACCTATCTGTATTTCCGGGAGATGAACATCGATCCTGCCGATCCCAAGGCGGAGAACCGGGACCGTTTTGTCCTGTCCAAGGGCCACACCGCCCCCGGCCTGTACGCCACTCTGGCCAACCGGGGCTTCTTCCCCGTGAGCGATCTGCTCACCCTGCGCCAGATCGGCAGCCACCTCCAGGGCCACCCCAACATGAACATGACCCCCGGCGTGGATATGTCTACCGGCTCTCTGGGCCAGGGCGTGTCCGCCGCCGCCGGTATGGCGCTGGCCGCTAAGCATAAGGGCATGGGCTGCCGGGTGTACGCTCTGCTGGGCGATGGCGAGATCCAGGAGGGCCAGGTGTGGGAGGCCTTCATGCTGGCCCACCACTATAAGCTGGACAACCTGTGCGTGATCATCGACAATAACGGCCTGCAGATCGACGGCCGCATTGATGATGTCATGAGCCCCTATCCCATCCCCGACAAGCTGAAGGCCTTTGGCTTTGAGGTGGCGGAGATCGACGGCCACGACTTTGACCAGATGGAAGAGGCCTTTGCCCGGGCCCGCTCCACCAAGGACGTGCCCTTTGCCATTGTCATGAAGACTACCAAGGGCAAGGGAGTTTCCTACATGGAGAACCAGGCTGGCTGGCACGGCAAGGCCCCCAACGACGAGGAATATGAGATTGCCATGAATGAGCTGAAGGCTCAGCTGGCGGAAGCGGAGGCGATGTAAGATGGCGGAAGTGAAGAAGATCGCGACCCGCGACAGCTATGGCAACGCGCTGAAAGAGCTTGGCGCTATCCACGAGGACCTGGTGGTGTTTGACGCCGACCTGGCCGGCGCCACCAAGACTGGTACTTTTAAAAAGGCGTTCCCTGAGCGCCACTTTGACTGCGGTATCGCCGAGAGCAACATGATCGCCGTGGCCGCCGGTGTGTCTACCATGGGGCTGGTGCCTTTTGCCTCCAGCTTTGCTATGTTTGCCGCCGGCCGTGCCTTTGAGCAGGTGCGCAACTCCATCGGCTACCCCCACCTGAACGTGAAGATCGGCGCCACCCACGGCGGTATTTCCGTGGGGGAGGACGGTGCTTCCCACCAGTGCTGCGAGGATTTTGCTCTCATGCGCTCCATCCCCGGTATGGTGGTCATGTCCCCCTCCGACGACGTGGAAGCCAAGGCTATGGTAAAGGCCGCTTACGAGCACCAGGGCCCCGTCTACATGCGCTTTGGCCGGGCCGCCGTGCCCGTCATCCACGACGAGGCCACCTTTAAGTTTGAGATCGGCAAGGGCGAGGTCCTGCGGGACGGTACTGATGTGGCCATTATGGCCAACGGCCTTATGGTAGCCGAGGCCCTCCAGGCCGCCGAAACCCTGGCCGCCGACGGTATCAACGCCATGGTCATCAACCTGGGTACCATCAAGCCCCTGGACGAGGAGCTGGTGCTCAAGGCTGCTCAGACCTGCGGCAAGGTGGTCACCTGCGAGGAGCACTCTGTCATCGGCGGCTTGGGTGAGGCTGTGTGTGGCCTGCTCAGCGAGAAGCTGCCCACTCCTGTCCGTCGTATTGGCGTCAACGACGAGTTCGGCCACTCCGGTCCCGCCGGCGCCCTGCT
This sequence comes from Pseudoflavonifractor phocaeensis, assembly GCF_016901955.1. Lineage (GTDB taxonomy): Bacteria > Bacillota > Clostridia > Oscillospirales > Oscillospiraceae > Flavonifractor > Flavonifractor phocaeensis_A. The sequence goes on along the minus strand of NZ_JACJLC010000114.1, from coordinate 3,336 downwards.
GAAGCAGTTCGGCCTGTGCGCTGACCACATCGTGGAGGTCGTGAAGGATTTTCAGTAAGTCCTTCGCATACCTGAGAGAAAAAGAGCTATGAGGAGTCACAGGCCCGCGGCAACGCCGCGGGCCTGTGGTTGTCTTAGGTGCTTTGACAAGAGGGGTATACTGAATCAAATAAAATCACAAAGAGGGAGGCGCATACTATGAATATGGCGATCTTAGGAGCGGGCCGTATCGGTGTGCTCATGGCGGAGACCATCCGCAAGCTCAACGACAGTGGGGATCACACCGTATCCCTGTACGCCGTGGCGGCCCGGGACCTGGCCAGGGCCCAGACTTTTGCGCAGGCTAACGGGGTAGAGAAGGCCTACGGCTCCTATGAGGAGATGCTGGCCGACCCGGCGGTGGACTTCGTGTACATCGCCACTCCACACTCCCACCACTATGCCCACATCAAGCTGTGCGCCGACTACGGCAAGCACATCCTGTGCGAGAAGGCCTTTACTGTCACCGCCCGTCAGGCTGTGGAAGCCATCCGCTATGCCCGGGACAAGGGGGTGCTGGTGACCGAGGCCATCTGGACCCGGTACCAGCCCATGCGGCGGATCATCCAGGAGACACTGGAATCCGGATGCATCGGGGAACCCAAAATGCTCACTGCCAACCTGTGCTATTCGGTGACCGAGAAGGAGCGCATCGTTACTCCGGAACTGGCGGGGGGAGCCCTGCTGGACGTGGGGGTATACGGTCTGAACTTTGCCGAGATGGTCTTTGGCCGGGCCGCGGGGGTCCAGGGCAGCTGCGTCAAGAGCGAAGCGGGAGTTGACCTATCCAACAGCATTACCCTCACTTGGAGGGACGGTCGCACGGCTGTGATCACTGCGGCGGTGAACGCCGTTTCCGACCGGTATGGGGTGATCTATGGCACCAAAGGCTTTATGATGGTGGAGAATATCAACAATCCTCAGGGACTGAAGGTGTTTGATGAGAATTACCAGCTGGTCAGGGAACTGGTGTGTCCAGACCAGCTTACCGGCTACGAGTACGAGGTGCTGGAAACTGCTCGGGCCATTCAAGAGGGGGCTCTGGAATGTTCCTCCATGCCTCAGGAAGAGACTATCCATATCATGGAGGTCATGGATCACCTACGGGCTCAAATGGCCCTGCGTTATCCTTGCGAAGGGTTGGACTGAGAAACATACAAGAGAGCGGTGCGGCGGGAAAGCTGCGCCGCTCCCGTTTTATATGGTAAGGCTTGATCTTCTTTAAAGGCCACCCTTTGCGCTGCAAGTGGTGCGCAAATCCGGAGGGCATAAGTGGTGGACCAGGACAGACGGATGGAGACCATCATGAAAGAGGCAAAAACGATCCTGAGCAAGGGACTGCTGGCGGTGCTGGGCAGCGGTGGAGCCTTCGTCTATATCAAGTTCATCAAGCCCAAGCAGAGTGCAAAGGTCAGCGCTGAGCCGGATGATTATGCTTTTGAGGATGAGGAGGAATATATCAACGAGGACTACCCTGAACCGGAAGAAACGGAGGAAACAAAATGAAGCTGCTGATCTGCGGGAAGCCGAGTGTTGCCAAAACCGTTGCATCTGCTCTGGGTGTCACATCCAGGGCAGATGGCGGTTTTGAGAGGACGCTGTGATCCGGGAGGGCTTGCCGACCTGCACCTCTGTCACCCCTGAAAGGAAGACAGAGGCGCCGTCCAAGCTGTAGGACCTGACCACCTTACGACGGGAGGCAAACCGGGTGTTCGGCTACACGGCTAAGCAGACCCTGGATGCCGCCGTGAGGAAGAACTGGAAAAGGCCCAGGACGAGGTGCGTAGGACCACGCCGGAGAAAAAGCATTCCATTCGGGAACGCTGGAGGACGCAAAGCGGGAGTGTGGCGAGTGCAAGCCCCCACTTGTTGGTAACCCACATGCGGGAAATTCTTAACGAGGGGAAGATTATATTGGTATATTTCTTATCGTTCCACTCCGACTCGGTGCTAAGGGCATTAGGGCAGACAGTTCAGCCCAGCAACTCGCTCTCCAGATCCTGCAGCATCAGATCCAGAGCGGTGATGCCGCCTTCAGCAGTGTACCACACAGCGGGATGAGCCAGGTAGACGATATTGCCGTTCTTATAGGCATCGGTGCCCATCACCAGCTCATTTTCCATAATTTTCTGAGCCAGTTTGGCGCCGTCAGTGCCGATGGCGGCGTCGCGATCCATGACAAAAATGTAATCAGGAGCCTTCTCCACAATGAACTCGAAGGAAGCCTCGTTGCCGTGGGTGGAGGTGTCGATGTTGGCGTCCACGCCAATATTTTCAAAGCCGATTTCCCGCCCGATCATGGAACAACGGCCATCGTTGCCCAGCACATTGTAGCTGCCGCTGGTAACCAGGCCCACAATGGCGGTTTTGCCGGCGGCAAACTCGGACAGGGCGGCGATGCGGGCATCAAAGTCAGCCATCAGCTCATCCACCTTGTCCTCCAGACCAAACATGGAGGCAATGGTGGTAGCGTTCTGCCGCGCGCTTTCCACTACGCCAAGCTCGGTATCAGTGGCCAGGTAGACCACAGGAGCAATCTCGCTGAGGGCGTCATAACTGGAAGCCAGGCGGCCGCCGATGAAGATGACATCCGGCTCACAGGCCATGACGGCCTCCAGATCGGCCTCCTTGATGGTGCCCAGGTTGGCAATATCGTCATTGATGTAGTCCTGGAGATACTCCAGACTGGTGGAGGCAGTACCCACTACCCGGTCGCCCACGCCCAGGGCGTCCAGAATGTCCAACGAGGCCATATCCAGAATGGCGATACGCTGGGGATCGTAAGGCACCTCCAGCTCCGCCGCCTCCTTGTTGGCATTGAGGCTGGTAATGGTCACAGACTCAGGGGTTTCGTTGTTCTGGGTTTCCTCACTGGACTGGCTGCTGCTGGGCGAGGAGGTATTCTCGGAAGAATCGCCGCCATTTTGAGCGGAGCAGGCCATGAGGCTCAGGGCCATCACACCGGCCAGGGCAAGAGAAAGCATCTTTTTCATGTTCATTTTTGGTTACTCCATTTCTAAAAGTACTGAAAATAAGAGAGTCAATAGTAGATGGACAGGGGCTTGCCCGCAATGGTCAGAATCTCGAAGTCCACCTGATAGATCTGGGACAGGTTCTCTTTCGTCATCACCTCCTCCACAGTGCCAAACTTAGCGATTTTTCCGTCCTTGAAGGCACAGATATAGTCAGAATAGAATGCCGCATAGTTGATCTCATGCAGCACCAAAATCACCGTCTTCCCCAGCTCGTCGCAGAGGCGGCGGACGATTTTCATCATGTTGGTGGCGTGATAGATAT
>NZ_JACJLC010000113.1 GCF_016901955.1 Pseudoflavonifractor phocaeensis | reverse complement strand
TAGTGGCCATCCTGTCAATGCACCATGGCTGCGGTGACCATGCACCATTTCAGCGGTCTGGGTGCACCATTCGTGCGGTCTAAAGGCACCGTTTCAGGCGGCGTATTCAGGCGGGACATCGCCCTGGAGGAAAGCGGGCAGTTCACCGACCTGGGCTATGTGCGGGATACCGGGGACAGCTTCCACGAGTATTACGATGGCGAGCTCGGCAGCATCCCGGAGGAATACCGTGTGATGACCTTCCAGGACGATGTCCCCGAAGAAGAAGTTTCGGAATGGGCCATGGACCTTGCCTACGATATGGACGAGTTTTTCCGGCAGCACGACCCGCAGTATGCCGCCGAGCACCCGGAGGAACACGCGGCGAAGGAAGAAATCTACGAAAACCTGATGGCCGGGCGTATCTCTGCCCTGGACGAGAAGCTGGCCGCTCTGGGGCAGACCCAGGAGGACTATCTGCCTTCGGAGATCGAGAAGTTCAAGGACGCCACCGGCTATGAGGAATTTCTGGATGTGGCCCCCCAGGCGATCCGGGCGGCCATCGAAAACCCGGATCAGTCCCATGTTGACGAGATGCTGGCCTTTGCGGAACAGGCAAACCGGGAGTATGAGGCGGAGTTGTATGGGCAGCAAGCGGCACCGACCCCGGACGACCGGGAGACCGGCGAAACGGTGCGGACCCCCAGGGGCACCTTCCATGTGACGGATATGAGCCGGGAACAGATGGAGGCGGCCGGATACGGTTTCCACCATGAGTCCGAGGACGGGAAATATCTCATCATGGCCAACGGCAGCCGCGCCTTTGCCATCCCCAGCGGAGACACCCCCGAACATACCGCGCCGGAGAAGCTGACCGTCCTGGTGGTGGAGCCCATGAAGGAGCCCTATGTGAAGGAGATCGACCCCGGCCTCCATGCGCTGCAAGCGGAGGTGGGCGGCGATATTGCCGCCTCCTATCCCTTTGACGATCCGGTGGGGCTGGTGCTGAACGACGAAGGCAAGCTCATCGGTCTGGACCTGAACCGTTCCCTCCGGGATGAGCATGGCGAGATTTACGACATTGTGGCTGGTACATTCCTGGTGGTGGGCCTGGGGCCGGAGAGTTTTGCGTCCCTGCCCCCGGATATGATCCAGAAGTACACCGAGCAATTCAAGCGGCCGGAGCTGTTTGCCAGCATCAACGGGCAGATCGTATCCGTTCCCGTGGAGCCGGAAAACCCGCTGCGCACGGCGGAAATGACCCTGGAGGATGACTACGGCATGATCGACGGGATCATCAACAACGGCCGCCGTGGTAAGGAATTGGAGAAAGCCCAGGCCGAGGCGCGCAGAACCACGCCGGAGAAAAAGCCCTCTATTCGGGAGCGGCTGGAGGACGCAAAATGGGAGTGCGCGGAAGGGAAAGGCCCGGACAAGCCTGCCCCGCAGAAGAAGCCCCCGGAGCTGGGCGACTTATGAGCCGGAGCAAGAAATGGCGTCTGGAATGGGCGTTCTTCCTGAGCGAGAACGGCAGGCGTCAGTACAACAAGCTCTGTAAGGGCTGTATCCATCCCTGCAAGCAGAGTTTCCGGGCAATAGTGTTGGCCTGTCCGCACTATCTTTCCCGCCGCTCCAAAAAGTGCGGGAATTAGGGTTCAAAATAGGGGAAGAAACCGCCTGTGGAGACTTTTCCGTATAGAGACAGTACGATTTCCCATGTGGGTAGCAGGGCGTTTCTAAATAGGAAAAGCACCGGATTTTCACCTTTAGATAAAATGGGAGCGCCGTCATCAGATCAAAGTGGTCTGGTGGCGGCGCTCTTTTTGCAGTCTATAGTTATTATCACATGCTCTGTTTTTTAGGACTGGGTAAGAAAAAGATGATTTCAAAGCCGGTTTTTATATGCATCGCTGCCTAGTTAATTGTTCCTTTCTCCAATTTACCCCACACATAATTCAGTAATTTTTTGTGATCAATGCAATCGGGGATAGAAGAGGCCGTCGGCCAGAACTCAATTAAATCTTGAGGTCTATTTACGCAGAAAATTCCTGCTTGTCCTATTTCTTCAAGAGTGCAGTAATTTGGTAGTATGACAAACATTTTATAAAACCAGTTTGCAGCATTGCCAACTTTAAAGCTATCTTGCAAATCTGATTTTGACAGGCATTCAATAATTTTCTTTAGCTGCTCATCCGTGCTGGCCTGATCGACCTGATTTGGATTTTCGTGTTTTCCGGCACTCAGCTCAGGAATTAAAATGGCACCGATATCATCTCCACCAATTGTTCTCACAGTATGATCCCACTGCATATGTTCATCTTCACCAGCTAATACTATGGGTTTCTGCCCACTCTGCGCTTTTAGTTGATGGGCAACCGTCTTGACAACAGCCATTTGCAAAAGCGGGAGTATGTAGTCCAGAACTGCTTGCTCTAATATTTTTTTGCTGTTTATCAGAAGCGTACCTTTTTATTTTGATATTTCTTAACTTGGGCACATTTGTCAGACTAGAAAACCGAATAAAGCTTCCAAGGACATCGGCAGCAAGGACGTGTTCTGGTTTAAAGTAACTATCAAGGGAGGAACACTCAAATTTTTCTATTCCTACATATCTGCAATATTGGTGTATCTTTTGTTCAAATGCGCTCACTTGATCTTCGCTCTGGGGATGCGATCCGCAATTTGATATGATGGCGTTGACAGACCACCCAAAATCCCTGCACAAGATCGCCATAAGTTCTAATTGGGCGAGATGTATAGTGGTAAGTGTATTGCGCGGCACGACAGGCCAAATCACCGTTTTATTAACCGAGAAATCGTGATTGCTTACGCGAATCAGTTGTACACCAATTTTTTCTAATGTCTCATAAAAACGTGTACTTCGACTTCCGTTCCAGACATTTGCGTCAATGGTCTCTTCCGTTTTAGACTTTTCCGTGGCATTTCGACTTACACTGCCATTCGCACCGTTCTGGACATCAATTAAAAAACAGGACTCATCATAGCGTTTCCATTCTTTTTGATCGACACTTTCAAAGGGAATGCGAGTAATTGTATTTTCCTCTTTATCCAAGTCGTAGAAAGAAAAATTGTGGTGATAGGTAGTTTCCGCATATGTGGCTCCGGATGAGAAGGTTAGCATATGATTGTGATACAAATTAGGGGGCTGTATGTTTCCGTGCGTATGTCCGGTAAAACAAAAATGGCTGTCAGCTGAAATCAGTTCAAACAGGGATTTGTTGTAATTATCCCCCTCTGTCTGCATTTCGTTTTCATTGAGCCATTCTTTTGGGTGATGCATGACAGTAATCACATAGGTTTGTTTCTCTGAGGTCCTTTCCATGTCGAGCATATCATAGAAGTTGCGGCCAAGCCAAAGATGTCCCTTGTCTTCTTCACCGCCCTTTAACGCATACCAAGCGGAATTGAACACGCAGAACCGGAGATTCATGTTATCTATCGTTATATCCATGCTACCGACCAAATAATTCTTCACATCTTTGAGCGCCAATTGCTCGAAGCAATTTTCTTTGCAAAAACTAATATATTTCTCAAAACGCCCTTGAAGATTGTCCAGTTCTTCCAGTTTCAAGGTTTCTCTTATTTTTTCAACAGAAGAGATATATTGCAGTTCCTTACATTTATTTTGATTGACATCGTGATTTCCACAACACCCGACAAATTTGGCGCTGCTCCTTACTTTGCCCCGAAGCTTATTAAACCACTCAGTGGCCTGCGCATATCCCTCATCGCTACAATGCCAAGCGACATCGCCAGTCACTAGCACCACATCCACCGTTTCCAATTCTGGCAATTTCAGCAGTTGATTCAACAGATTCATGCGTTGTGTTTCCGTTGTTGCGTTAGGGTCACTGCCAAAATGCAAATCAGACAGGTGTAGCATCCTCATATCGATCATTCTCCCATATATCTCTTTCGATGCTCCCACAGATCCAGGCGTTTTCTGATTTCTTCTTCACGCGGCATATTAGGGTAGCTGGGATCCAGCGGGATTTTTTTATTGCCAGAAACAGCCTGTGTAAGGAAACGTCCATCTGGGGAAACAAGGACGGTTGCATTTAAACTTCGTGGATTATTTTCTTGGATGATCACGCGCATCCTATCTTGCCACATGGCGTTTACCGAACGCTTAATTAGTCTCGAAAAGTGTTCGGAGCTTTGGTAACTGACAGTGAGTCTTTTTGCTTCATTAGTTTTAATGTCAACCAACTGCATCAATTTCCACACATGAACACCCACACAATATAACTTTTCCCCCATTGATAACAAGTCATTTTTATTTGCGGCTGTTACAACAGTATGGATCACCAAAGTTAGTTCTTTTCTAATACAAAGTTCCACGGCTTTCAAAACCGCCGAAAGATTATCCGGTTGTCTTTTACGTTCACATGTTTGGCGCGTTATTCGATCATTCTTCTCAATCAATGAGTCGACAGAAATCCGTACAACAACATCATTTTCCTTTAGAAATTGTATGTGCTCCTCAGTAAGCAAGATTCCATTTGTGTCTACAATAATCCCAGTTTTTCCGTGCAGTTTTTCAATAATAGACCGAAAAAAAGGATGCAATAACGGCTCTCCACCTGAAATCACAACCGCCAGCGGAGAATAAGAGAGCACAATTGAAACCATTCGATCTACATCTGCTTCCGTCTTAATGCATGAATCCAACTCCCGCATATCCTGTGCATAGCAATACGGGCATTTATGCGTACACTTACCAGTAATCAGCCAATTGATCACCAACAGCCGGTCAATTGAGATGTTTGTTGAAGTAGGAACATGAATCAAAGATTGTTCGGCAACTTTTGCAAATGTTGTTTTCCACAAAAGGCCAATCGAATCCAAATAGCATTGTGATACCGTTGTTCGATGACCATCCAGCCACTCCAGCACTTCCGTTCGATCCTCAGCTGGTATATTATAAAAAAGTCCTGTGTATGGTGAGAAAACCTGAAGCCCGGCTTCCCCGTCATCACGTACAAATATTTTGCTCTTGGTTTGATACGTCACAGTTCCTCCCTCCATATTTTAATGACATATTCCATATGCTTTGCCTTAAAGCCCTTTGATTGCGGATTTTTGGAACCAACGTGAAACATTTCCCTTTGGTCTACAATCTTTGCCTCAAATCCTAAATTCTTCCATATATCAATAATAGATTCCGCTACTGGAACAATATAAGAGCGCGCTGTGTTATTTCTTACAATGATAACGCCGGTAAAGGTAGAGGCCAAATGCTTAGCAATGTTACTGTATGCAACCTGAAGATTATAAAAATAATTCCGAAAATACGGCCCATAATACACACGGTTGTCGTCTTGCGCTTTCTTTGTTTTCCGATAAGAAAAAATCTTTTCAATAAAGTCATTGGCATGAGGACTCCAAATTTCTCCAGCGCTCTTCCCAGAGACAACATTGCTCCCGATTGGGTCATCCAAATTTTTTGGAATATGCAGCAAATTTTTCTCGTTCAATTCATTGAGAAGCTCGTTCTCAGGGCCAAACATCTTTGCATAGTCGATATGGTTAGGATACGGAGGGGAAGTTAACATAAATTCAAAACGCTCGCCATCAAATTGAAAGACTTTGCTATCGCCCAAGCGTATCTCATTTAAGATGTTTGTAGTTGCAGTATTTGTACTATGCTGCAGTTTAATTTTTAGCAGGGTAAGATAGGAAGTAAAATCGTCCCGATAATTGCGGTAGACTGCTGTGCTTCCTCGTTTTACATGCTGGACATCGCCATTCTGCATGGCAGCCAATCGGCTTGAAAATGGTAAAAGCAAAGCAATTGCAAACTTTTCCGCATCATAATCATAAAGCGTCTCATTCAGTTTTCGTGATTCCGTTAAGAGCAGAAGGTAAATGTACTCTAACAACGATTTCCCAATAGGTGCAATCCAGTCCCTTCTGGAAGCCTCCCAAAGAACCGACTCCTCTGGCAACTGATTGGTCTTAGGAATAACAGAATCAATAAGTGCGATATATTTTTGAGCATTTTGTGGCATGGTGAGATGTTGCCACAGATAACAGGGCGTGTTGATTTCAACGCAGTAAGTGGATATCCCATATTGGTTTGCGCAAGGCCTGATAGTCCCATATCCTGACATTGGATCCAAAATTCTTTCCGCACCGTTTGTATAAAACATCTCCATACATTGGTGAAGCTGATCTTGGTCAAAGGCCGCGTAATTGCGGCCGTTGTTCAGAAGCGTTTTGTAAGAGATATTGATTAAATTTAGCCAATTGTCCATATTTGCCATTTGGTATCACTTTCTCCAAATCAGAACAGGTTTAGTTACCATAGAATAATAATCAGATAAATTTTGAAAACCTGTATCATCAGTTTAGGATTACATTTAATAATATTAGTATAACACACAGAAAGAACCCCGTCGAGTAAGTATGTACAAAATGCCAGATATGCATCGACGCATAATCTCTACAATACACGACGCATAATCTCTACAATACAAGTCCACTTGACATCGGCAACTAATATATATGGTAAAAATAGGTATATGCCATTTGTGCCGTGGGGCTAAAGAAACTATGGAATTTTAAAGAAGTTTAACTTATAGCTCAAGTTGTTCGCCTTTTTTCTCCGGAAAAGCAAGACACATCATCGAAGCTATATTCTTTCGAAGGGTACCATACTCCTTTTCCTCTCGTTGTATATTCCTAAGTTCCGTTTGCAGGGCGTTCTTACGGGAGGAGAGCCCGTCCAGTTCCACTTTTAGCTTCTCTGCGGTGGGAAGTTTGGTAAGCCCAGCCTTTTTGATTTCCCTGGCTGCCGCCTCGAACAAGATGATCTCGCTCTCAAACCCACGCAGGAATTTTTCCTTGTCCTTCGACGCCTTGTATCGGTCATAGACGGACTTCAGTTTGCGGTAGGTGTCAATCTGCTTTCCCAGAAGGGCAAGGTCGGCAATCTGCTGTTCCGTATCTCGCAGACTTTCCCTAGTGCGGATGGATGCGGCGGCAACGGCGTCGCACCGTTCTACCAATTCCTCATAGCTTCCGATGCCATGTTCGGTGAGAAAGTTCATGGTGGCGGCCGCCCGTTTCAGATTCTCAATGGTCGCCCACCGCTGGTATCCGGCGCTCTGCTGGGCCTTGATATTGTTCTGAATATCAATGAGCAGGCTGACCTTCCCGCTGCGCTGTTGGGGCTGTCTGGAGGGCCTGGGGCCTCCGGCGATGCGAGAGTCAACGGCTTCTTCCGTGTAATCGGCGCCCAGAGTTTTGAGCCTGGTGAACCGCTCCTGGTCCGGCGCCCTGGCGGAGATATACTTTCCCCGCTTGATTTCATATCCTTCCCGCTGTAACCGGGCAAGCAAATCTTCCAGGCTGGAGGACACGGGGATCAGCCGGTCGATGGCTGCTTTCAGCTTTGCCTTGTAGCTGGTGCCGTTCTGTGCGGCCTGATGCTCGATGTAGCTCTTGCCCTTGTCCTGGCCGGGAACGATGACGGACAGGCCATGTTCTCGACACAGCCTATCGCTGGCCCGGCGTATCTCGTGATAGCTGCGTTTGTTGGAATGGTAGTGCTTGTGGTCGGTGAAGCTGACCGCATTGAAGATCAGATGGTGGAGTAGGGAAGCACCGCCTTGTCACATTGCTGTGGTAGGTTTGCGCCACCCTCTCCGGGAACCGTACGTACCCCTCTCAGAGTATACGGCTCTGTTACTGCTC
>NZ_JACJLC010000112.1 GCF_016901955.1 Pseudoflavonifractor phocaeensis | reverse complement strand
AAACGCCGTAAATATTTGGAGACCTCTGATTGCAAATAAACGAACCCGGTAGGATTGCAAGTCCTACCGGGTTTTGACTGTATACGGGTGGTTATTGAGCGCTTACGGAGATTTGACGGTTACTAAACATCTGCTAACGCTACAGCGCCAACCCGAGAAATGGGTTGGCGCTGTAGTGATCTTTATAGTTCCTCTGTCTAAAAGGTTGTGTATCCCTCGTAATAGTAGCTGTGGCCAATGCCTTTCATATACACCTCGCGGTTGTCGATTTCTGTAGTTAATGTATTTCGGATCAAATATTTGATCTCAATATCTCGAATCGGGCCGCGCTCCATGGCCAAAAGATAGTCCTCCTTATCGATTTTGGCCAAGCTGCACTGTTTGAGCGGGTGTACGCAAGAGATTTGATGGATACTCTTATACCGTTAAAAGAAACAGTTTATCATAGTATTTTAACAACGGATGATCTGTTGGCAATTCATCTATCCAAGTTTCGATATCACGGCAAAGTTTTTCAAGATCTTCTTTAAAGTCTTTTGGATTCTTTTGACCTGATATGAATTGCTCTGCTTGTGCCTCTAATTCACCAATTATATCCGTTGGTTCATTTTCTTCCGTTCTCTCTGATTCTTTGGCAGTTGTTGGTTCACAAGTATCCTCCGCAGTACGATCGCTGCTCTCCCACGCTTTCTTGGCATTATTAGCCATGTCAACCGCAAGTGTCCAACCGACAGCTTCTGTAACACCTCCAGCAACGGCGGCAGAAACGCCCCAGCCAAAAACCGGGATTAGTTTTACCAGATTTCTGCCAACGAAAGTAGCAGCAACCGCACCAATCAAACCTTTAGCAGCTGATTCTGTTATTTTTCGATCAAAAATATTTCCTAATGCGATAACCATAGAAACCTGAACTGTGGTAATGGGTACGGCATCTACCACAGGAATCGGAACTGCCCCAGCCGCAGCGCTTGCGGCGGCTGCCGTATGTATGGCTACACTGCACTTCGTAAGTTGATTGGAACTCATGAGACGAGCAGCCTCGGCCTTTTTTTCAGCAATTACTTTTTTATAATCATTTGCCACTATATTCACCCCTTAGACCTCCACATATTGATTATCCAAGCTACGTACATACTTGCCCAATTCAATAATGATACCGTTCAGGGTGTTTATATTTACATCCTTATTTGTAAACACATCAGGATAACCAAGTTTTAGTTCTTCGGTGTTACCATCGGCAGAATACTTAATATCATTATAGTAAACGGTATCACGAATGTTGTTCTTATCAACTACTGCAATGCCGTCCGTGCAGAAAATGAGGTCAAAATCTTTTTTGGTTTTATCATCCAGTATGGCAAATGCCTTTTGCCGAACCAAGTAGAGATAACCATTTTGGATGCGCAGCTTATCATTGCCGAGATAGGAATTGAATGCGATGCCATCATCCATTAAGTAAATACTAACACAATCGGGGTTTCGGATCAATTCTCCCATGTTGTCCTGAATAATTTTTTCCATGTGCTTACGCATTTTTTCGCTGTTTTGATTGCTTCGCTTCTCACCAAGAAGTTCGTCATCAAACGATACGATGTGGGAATACACTATGGGTTCCTGCGATGTTTCTTTATACATATGCAAATATTGCTCCGGCGCAGGAAGCGTATGCCGTTCACAGAACTCGCTCAACTCACGGTCGAGCTTGTCAATGGACTCGTATTCGGAAACTGCATCGATTACATCATCAATATGGGTTTTCAGCCTTCCATAGAAATCCTCTGTAAAATATGGATAGGAATAGTTGCGAACCAACTTCTTGTAATCCTCAAAACTAAAATTGAGCTCATTCAGCTTGGTTTGAAACAAGGTCAATTCCGGCCGGGCCAACCGTAATCTCCTCTCAATCAGACGAATCAAGCCATCGTGCTCATTTAGGTCTCTGAAGCAGGATAACTCTTCGATTCCTGCCACTGTTTCATTTAAAATATCAGTAAAACCGATTCTAAATCCGCGCTCTTTTAAGCGGCTAATATACTCTGCCTTGGCCTTGCTGTCCAGAATCTTTTTTGCTGCTTCTTCTCTGTGAGCATTGGCTGCACTTGTATTGCCATAATAGGTATCGCGGCGTTCAGGTGGAACATCTTCTGGAGCTGGAATAACAGAATTGAATTTTATAATCATTCTTTTTGCGTAGGCATCCAAAGTATTTCGGTAAGCCTTCTTTAAAATTGCCTTCTGGGTAAGCATAAACTTTTCTTCAAGCAATTTGTCTTGATTGCCGTCGGGTAAGCCCTCCGGCATCGGATAGAGATAAAGTGGGTCAACCTGTGTTTTTAATATGTTATAGTGGGCAAAGGCTGCCGAGTCTTTGCCTGACAGATATTTGCTGACATAGAGGCGACTCAAAATCTTTGCGTTGGCAACAGTGTTGTACTCTTCATTGACAAGTATCTTTAACAGCCTGGCCGCATCATCACTTTTTCCAACTTTGAGATAAGAAATAGCACACAGCTGTATAATATCGAAGGAATTTGGAGACAGATGTTCGGCCAATTTCAGTAAACCGTATATTTTTTCTCTGTCTGGCTGATTCTCGTTCCAGAGGAGATCAACATATTCCAAAGCACAGGAAGCCGCAAGCTGATCTTCTCGCAGAATGTGATTTTGGGTCAATGTATAGAAATGCTCGTAATGATTTTTTGCCAATTCACCGTATTCTTTTGCAATAGAGGAATCCTTATCATACGCTTGCATTTCTTCCCCAGTATTCTTTTTGTTTTGTTGCAGCCTTTTCCGGGCCTCCTCCGCAATGACGTTGGCAGTATGGCCATAGAAATACCAAAATGGCGGATAGGCAACAAACCTATTGGATATTGCCTCCAGGCGTGCATATTTTCTATATTCATTTGTGTCAAGCAAAATGTTGTTATATTGCTCGATTTGCTTTTCTGTAAGCCGCCACTCATCATCAAAATCATATTCATCCGCCAGGCGCCATGCAGTTGTGAATAATTCTCTCTTCAGCGCGTTGAATTGTTCAATAGCAGTGATTTGAAGTTCGATTTCGGCATCTTCTTTCGCTATTCCGGCATTGGCTTTTTCTCTGCGATAGTTCATATATCCAGATCCAATCTGCGTTGCAAGCGAAAATGCGATAGCAATCGGATTCCCTGATATAATAACGCTGAAATTCGGTATGGCAGACCAGATGGCATTCTTTAACTGCTCCTGATACCTTTTCTCAATTTGAGCTTTTTTGATATTCTGAATGCGGAAAAATGTAATGACATTCAAAAGCTCACTTAGGATACGAAGCAGGGCTTCGTCCTTTGGCATTTCTTTCAGATTCAGATTATTTAAGATGGCATCGTATTCCTGCTCCAAAATATAGGAGTCATTATAGTCCACGATTTGCGATACCGAAACGGTACACATATTCAGAGCATAGGCGGCCTTACGCTTTTCTTCATGGCTATGCCTTTCGTGGCTGACACCCGCAACATTGCTGGTCATATTCTTCTTCCTCCCTGCATAGTGCAAAATAGTATATTGCGGTAGCTGCAATTTTTGGTTCTTAAACCATGGTACCAAAGGATTTATCGAAAACTCAATTCAACAACAATAGGGACATGATCCGATACCTTGTTGTAATACTGCTCGAATCGTTCTTCCTCTTGCTTTCCAACATCGCCTTTTGCGTGAACCGCGTCAACTCTGTTCCAGCTTTTAACAATTCTTTTTGTCCTTTCATTATAGGAAAAGTGATCGTAATTATTTGCATAATCGCTTTTGCTTAACGTCGTTTTATCACTTTGAACGGTATATATTACCTCACATCCTGGTTCAAAACTGGTCAAAGGCTGCCCGTTGGGTGAAAAAAATGCAGTATCCTTTAATACGGCTTTCCCAATTCCGCTGGACTCCAAATTGAGATTATAATCTCCCAATATCAGCGTATAGGGAACCGTTGGTTCCACATCTTTTCTATAATCGCTAATTTTTTTATAAACGCTGCCTGCAAGCACATCAAATTCGTGCTGCCTGAGAGCAATTGCACCACCATCAAAGTCCGTTTTCATAAGATCATCAGACGGTTTCCCAAAAATGATATGGGTTGTAATAAGGCGAAGCTCAATTTTGGTTCTTTTTATTTTGAAGCGGCCATAAAGAGGATCGCGAGCCAGCCTTAGTGCTCCGCTGCCGAAATTTGTTTTATAATTTCTGAAAATGCGGGGATTGTTTGGAACATCCATAAGTTCAATTTTTTTGCTATTCCAAAGAAATGCATATCCTTCGCCCCGACTGTCCTTGCCCAAGTAAGGATAAAACTTAGAACTTGTCTTTGGATCTCCCCAAAATGAATCCCATTGCTGGCCTAACCGTCCAATCAACGATTTCTCGATGGCCGTTTTTTGTGCCATTTTGTTCTGCACGGGAACGCCAGAGATTGGCCTCCCTGCTGCCAGTACTTCCTGCATGGCGACAATATCGAAATTTTCCTCTTTAATGATCGCAGCAATTCGATTTAAATCTTTATCCGTTGCCAATGAAAAGTTTTTCATGTTAAAAGATGCGATTCGATAACTCATTCCGCCGCCTCCTCGATGTAAAGCCCCTGGCTTCTCAGCCACATCTCGATCCCTTTCCCGAACACCTCTGCCTCCACAGTCCAGCCCTCCTCGTCTTTGGACAATATTTTCGCTGTGGGAAGCCGATCCAGCACGGCCTCGATGGACGGCCCGGTGTACTTGAACCTAATGCGCTCCAGCTTTCCGCCGTACATAAACTGCACCCGCTTGCGGAATTCTCCCTCCTGGAAACGGTCTTTATAAGGAACGCTGAAGTGCTCATCCAGAACCTTGAAGGACTTGATCCGGTCAATGCGGTAGATGGTAGGGAACAGGTCGTCTGGGTTATCAAATGTGGTCTTGTCCTCCAAGAAAGCTGTCAGGTAGAAGTAATATTCGGAGAACATGATACCCACCGGCTGTATACGCCGACGAACCAATTTAGGCTCCTTCATCCTCGTATACTCAATCTCCATTACCCGGTGCTCCTGCACCGCCTGGCCGATCTCCCACAGACCGGGGAGAATATGCTGTCCATGGTGAGGTTCCACATAGTGATATTTTTCGTTGGCCAGCAGCTCCGCCACCGCCCGCTTACTCCGCGCCGGCACGCAGCAGGAGATGAGCTTGTCCAGGATGGGCAGCATTTCGTCCCGGCGCATGGAGCGGCTTTCCAGCAGGATCTTACATACCGCCAGAATTTCGCTGTTATTGAGCAGAGGCAAAACGGGCTGTTCCAGCCGATAGCCTCTTTCCTGCTTGTCATAGACGATATCCTGTCGAAGCCCTTGTTCGGCAAAAAAACAGCGCAACGACTCCATATCACGCTGAATGCTCCTCTCCGTGACATGAAATTGCCGCGCCAATTCTTTTTTCGAGAGAACATCACCGCTGACTAAACGTGAGTAGATCTGCAGCAAACGCTCTGACTTCAAAGATCCTCCGTCCATAAGCTCCTCCATGAATAACCATGTGCTGACAAGCATATATTACTATCTAAAAAATATAATAATATATTTATCAACTCATGTCAATTTTTGTCACGATTCGCTACCATAGGTACATATGGAGGAATCGACTATGAAATCCATCTACGCCGAACAATACCGCCAAATCGGGTTGAAGATTGCCTACTACCGAAAGCTCCGAGGACTGACCCAAGAGGAACTTGCGGAGCAAGTCGGTTTAACCCCTGCCTATATCGGACATCTGGAGGCCCCCAACATCTCCAAAGCACTATCCTTAGACACCCTGTTTGATATTGCTGCAGTTCTGGATGTGGCCCCTCAAAAATTTCTGGCCTTTGAGGACTGATGTTACGCCTATTATAGCATATATCATAGACAGTGGTTGACACTCTTATCCTTTTTCTGACTATTTTGTTTTTGAAGTGACACGACAACATTTCCATGGGTTTGAGCAGCCCCGAGCCATTCCAAGGCTGTTTTTGCTCAAACGCCGATCTGTGCATTCTCCAGGTCGCACCCTTAGCCCCTATTCTTAAATACAAAGAAACGCTGACGGGGATTTTTCTTGCTGAGTCCGCCCTTCCCTGCCCCGGTTATCTGCTCGATGCCGGATGTTGACAACAACAGATGAGTGTCGGGCCAGAAGGAAACGGGGTCATGTCGCAGAATTGACATGTTGCACAAGCCTGTCATTGCGAGCCAGTGCTCACACTGGCATGGCAATCCGTTTTTTTAGCAAAAGGAGACGCCTCGCTGATGTGGTGGATGATGGGATGGGTCACGCATTCACCCTGGACAAGCTGGTGAACACGACGGGCAGCAACCTCTGTTTTCGCCTATTAGAGCCGAAGCTGGGGATGCATCTGATCCGGAAGAAATCCCGTATTTTTTCGAAGGTGGCTGAGGTGTTTCTGGATCACCTGTAGGAAGAGCTGCGCCCGCTTCGGAAAGATTAGGGCCAGAGCAGCCGGAAGAAACAAAAGAATACCGCACGCTGAACATCTACAGATCTCAGCGGGCGGTATTGGATCAATCGGACTGCCGGTGGTCCCACTCTTTTTTCAGAATGGCATACTGCACGGTATTTTCATACCGGGGCGTGCCGTCGGGATTGTTCACGAAGGAGATGAATTCCAGGAACACGCCTTCCCGTCGCATACCCAGTTTCTCGCAAAGGTGCTGACTGGCAAGGTTGTAGTCCTCGGTGTAGGCATAATGCGCCTTGCCTTCTTTTGGGAAAAAAGATAGTCAAAGAAGGCATGGGCCGCCTCGAAGGCGTACCCTTTCCCCTGGTAGTTCTCATTCAGCATCCAGCAGGGGCTGAAGGTATCCCGCACGGCGTCCTCACCTGCGTGGGGTTCGCCCGTCTCCGGGTATGCGTCGATCTCTCCGATTACCTTGCCGCCGTCCTTCAGGGTGATGGCAAAATAGTATTCCACCTCATCGAGCCGCTTTTTCATCTCCGCCCTGGCCTCGTCCAGGGAGTGCAGCTTCATACTGGCAAAGCAGTTGACCACTGGCTCTTTCAGATATTCGTAAACGTCCGCCGCATCCGTCTCCAGAAAGGGGCGCAGAATCAGCCGTTTTGTTTCAATCACCATACTTTGCTACCTCCATCAAATAAAACTATGGTATGGCGGCACCTGTTTCTACAGGGTTGTTTTCACCAAAGCACTCCACACATTTGGATCATCCGGGCAGCTCCATGTTTACGGGATTTATACGGCGTTATTCCAAGCGATTTTCGAAACACTTTGACCAGATAGCTTTGATCATTATAACAGACGGCCGGGGCAATGTCACAGACTAACCTACGCTCAGCTAACAGCTGTATACTACGCTGAATCCGCGGATTTTCAGATAAGCCATAAATTTAGCGGGAAAGAATATGCGGCAGACTGGGCAAAAGGACACATAGCAGTTCCTGACTGGGCGGCTCAACATTGGTATGTCGGCTGGCACAAGAGTGGATAAGCTGCTGCCGCCGTGAATGCCCCCCACCCCCCAGGGGATCCTAATATGTGACCAAAGCGGCCTATGTGGTGCTGGGTATCTCCATGGATGGCCAGAAGGATATCCTGGGCGTGTGGATCGGGGCGCATGAGAGCAGCAAATTTTGGCTGAATGTGCTGAATGACCTCAAAAGCCGGGGTGTTTTGGACGTCTATCTGTTCTGC
>NZ_JACJLC010000111.1 GCF_016901955.1 Pseudoflavonifractor phocaeensis | reverse complement strand
GTGCAAGGTTTTTTGCGCATTTTCCCTCTTTTCCTTGCACCTATTATACCATAAAACGCCTTCTATAGCTTGATATATAAGGCTTTTTCTGTTATTCAGTAGACATTACTTAAAAGTCCGATGCTCGCTCATGGGCACCGCCAGATCGGGCACCAGCATGCCGTCCCGGACATACCGCTCGATGGTCTCCGTCTGCACGTCCACCCGGCGGACGAACTCCATCTGGGAGATCATGCCGGGGGCCTCCTCCTGCCAGTTGAAGATGTCCACCAGCTCGTAGTCCAGGGCATCCACCGGCCAGTCGATGAGGGCATCCGGGCGCTCGCCCCGGTCGTAGAGGCCCTGTTCGGCGGTTTTCTGCTGTTTGCTGCCCAGCACCAGGGCGCCGGGCTTGTACTCCTTCAGCCGGAACAGCCGGTGCATGGAGTAGGGCATGTTGTACTGGCTGGCGTTGTCTACGAAGTCAAACACCATCAGACTTTCCTTCCCGGGGGCTAGCCGCATACCCCGGCCCAGCTGCTGGGTATAGAGCACCTTGGACATGGTGGGCCGGGCCATGAACAGCACCTCAGTGGCCGGGCAGTCCCAGCCCTCGTTGAGCAGGTCACAGGCGCACAGCACCTTGGTCTCGCCCTTTTCAAACCGGGCCAGCACCTCCCGGCGGTCGCTGGCCTTACTCTCGCCGGACACCGCCTCGGCGGCCACACCGGCGTCATGGAGCCGCCCGGCGATTTCCTGGGCGTGCTTGACGGAGGCGCAGAAGATGACCGTCAGCTTGTCCTTCACATACTGGAGCCAGGTGTCCACGATGAGCTGGTTCCGCTCCGGCACATAGATCTTGCTCTCCAGATCCCGGATGTTGTACTGGACGCTGTTGAACCGCACCTTGGTCAGATCGATGTTGGTATGGATGCGGATGCATCGCACCGGCACCAGTTCGCCGATCTCCACAGCGGTCTGGATGTCCAGCTTGTGGGCGGTGTTCTTGAAGATGTCCAGGATGTTCTTGTCATCGGCCCGCTCCGGCGTGGCGGTCAGGCCCAGAGTGAATTCCGGCGTGAAGTAGGACAGAACCTTCTGGTATGTATCGGCGGAGGCGTGATGGGCCTCGTCCACGATGATGTAGCCAAAATCATCCGGCTTGAACCGCTCCAGATTCAGCGCCACACTCTGGATGCTGCCGCAGACCACGAAGGCGTTGCCCTGCTTCATGCTTTCCACGTAGCGGCCCACCGTGGCCCGGGGCCACAGCTCCCGAAAGGTCTTGGTGGCCTGATCCACCAGCTCCACCGTATGGGCCAGGAACAGCGTCCGCTTGCCAAACCGCTTGGCGTCCATGACGGCGGTTACTGTCTTGCCGGTGCCAGTGGCGTGATAGAGCAGGGCGATGGTCTCGAAGTTGCAGCGCATTTCCTCCAGCGCCGCCAGTGCCTCCTTCTGGTGTGTTTTTAGCTTGGAACCATCCAGCGCCTTGCCCCGCTGGGTGGGGAGGTAGTCCTCGATCTCCTTGAAGCTGGGATGCTGGCCCAGGAATACCCGCAGTTCGTCCTTGACGGTCTCCGGCTGCTGCTGCATCTGCCGCACCGCCCAGCGGTACACGTCCCAGCCCAGATAGATCATGCTGTTCTGCTTGAGCAGGTCGTCGTAAAACTTGTTCTGGGAGACCAGTTTGGGATTGTGGGAGGCCTCGTCGTCGATCTCAATGGCCACCTTCCGCCCGCCGTTTTCAATCAAGAAGTCGGCAAACCGGCTGTTCTGGTAGATGTCAGAGAAGGGATATTGGGAGTAGAGATAGCCGGCCTTTTCAGCGCCGAAGGTGTCGGAGAACAGTTCAATGAACAAGTCCTCAGCACTGCTGCCGGAGGCGGAGCGGTAGGTAGGCATAGGGTTCACCTCACATCATTCGCTTTAGACGATCACTCGCAGGCACTTCTATTTGGAGCTTCTGCAATTTAGCAAGAGAAATTTGGCGCTGGCCGTTCTTCTGCATTTTCCCGCAATGTGCCCAAGCAAGCTTGCCAGGCCCATTGTATTCTTCGGAAAAGGTCCCATCTTTATGTATCTTCAGCACAAGTAACCACTCTGGCTCACTAGAAAGAGAAACACGGTCAATTTGTGTCGCTTTAATCTGAATCAGACGTCCATCCGGCCCTTTAGCATCGTGCGTTTCTTTTGTAGCAGAAAATAGTTCCAAATTATAATAACTAGACGCCAGGGCCTCTCCGATGCTTCCAACTATGTATCCGTCTAGCGTATAACACCTGCCCGGAAACAGTTCTTCCAGTTCACGAGATACACTATAGAGCATTTTTATTTTTTCTGCGACTAGTTCCTGGAGCGTTGCTCCGTTCATTACAGCACTTCCTATAACAGAATCTTTTTCTCAAATCCACCCCGTTTGGCCGCCTTATCTTCCCGAACCCGCTCAAACTCTTTCAGGGTCCAGCCGCGGGCTTTCACGACAGCATGTATGACCTCCAGAAGATCGGCCAGTTCCTCCAAAGATTTGCTCTCTTGGTACTCAGCTAACTCTTCATTTAACTTTTGCTCCAGAAGGTATATGTATTCCTCATCAGATAAGGTTTTGAAAACGCAGGTTTTCCCATCTGCTTCGATAATCTCCGGAATACGATCCCGCACCAGTTTGTGATAGGCTTTAATAGGCATCCTTTAGCCTCCTCAAAATTTCCTCATCCGCAGGGTAAAATGCACACTGATCAATCTCATTCACCGCAATCCAACGAATGTTATTGTGCTCCAGTTTTTGTGGGATACCCTCCCGAATAGTCGCATGAAACAGCGTCAGATGAACTGTCAGATCTGGGTATTCATGAATCACATCCATGAATACTTCGCCCACATCCAGTGTGATGGCCAGTTCCTCCTGGCATTCTCGGATGAGTGCCTGTTCCTTGGTTTCTCCAATCTCTACCTTGCCCCCTACAAACTCCCATAGGAGTCCTCTGGCCTTATGTGCCGGGCGTTGGCAAATCATAAACTTATCCTGATCCCAAATTAGGGCCGCAACTACCTCAGTCATTCTTTATACTCTCCATTGTGATCACTGGCATCTTCTAGTTACTCTGTTAAAAATACTTCCTGTTCAATTGTAACACCATATTCTAATATTTTTTTCATAGCCATATGAAAAAGCGGATACTGATTACAAGCGAGGGCAATCTGAACGGTTTTCAAGTATTGCTCTGAGCGCACGAGTCCGGTTCCATGATGGGCTGTCACATCTTCAGCAGACATTCGCATGGGAGTCAGGGTAGGAAAAATCTCCTTCAGCCGTTCAAACATTTGGAATCCGCCCAAATCAATATCCGCCCAAAATACGGTCTCGGTCTGGTTTTGCAGTGCAGCCGCCATCTTTTTAAAAAACTTGCGTTTTTGAGGACTTAAAAAGCCGCCATGATAAACTACAAGCTCCTGGGGACGCAGTTCAGACAACACAAATTCATCGTAATTGGTCTTGTTCTCAATAAAAATGAGTTTTTGAATGGCGTTCATATCAAAAGACTGTATGGCATCAACACCTGGACTAGGCAGGGCCAAACCATACGGCGCCGCAGCGGCCACAGAAATCTCTCCTTGTTCGGTCTGGATAACGCAGTTCCCGGCAAGTTCATACAACTCCGGACGGGCATATATACCCAGGTAGGCCAGCTGCTCTCGCTCACCCATCTCGCTTTGCTCACAGGCCTCTATCAATCCGGCACAGTACGTGGAAGCAATTCGTAAGAAAGTATCCCGCACCTCCCGCTCAAAGGTTTTGGTGTTCTGATAACACTTTCCGCTGAAGGCGCGCATGGTAATGGATTCCCCCGCCAAAGAATCGTACACCACAAACGCAGTTAATAGCTGGTCCAGCGGCGCCAGATCCTTTTTGCAGTAGGACGGAACCCGAAAGGCCTCTTTTGCCTGATGGCAGATGTCATCACGCCATGCCAGAATCCAGTCTGTCGTAACGCCAGAAAGCCTTGCGGTCATACGCTCCATTACAGTTTGCGCCAGTTCTTTTGGATGTGTGCGGCCCGTTAGCTGATAACACTCCGAAAGGTGTTCTAAATTCAGTATCACATTGGAAAGAACCGGGCGTCCGTAGACCCACTGTGCGGAAATCAGCCCACGTGTTTCCAGGTCGTTTACTACGTCGTTCCATGTATCCCGAATTTGTGCATCTTCATAAGCATACTCCGGGAATTCGTGTTTTTCAATCCGGAGCATCACCCTGCGTGAGGAGGTGCCCGGATGTGTCAGATGCTTACTATTTTCATATTTGTCTAGCAGATGGGACAGAAGGATACTTTGTTTCATGCCGGCATGATCTCCTTCCCCCAAGCCTTGACACGCATTTGATACTTTTCTTTTATCACCAAATGGGTGCGATCCGCCAAGGGCATAATATCTGGCAGCTTGTCCGGAGGCGTACAGATAATTGCCTGCAATCCCATTTTCCGTAGGAGACGGACGCTCTCCATGATGCGGTCACTGTCCATCTTATTGAATGCTTCGTCAAATACCACCAGCCGAACGGTATTACTGGCCAGGGTGGAAGAATTGTTTACCTGATACAGCTGTGCAAAGGACGCCAGTACCGCAATATAGAAGGGCGTCTGAGTCTCACCGCCGGATTTGGTATTCAAGGTCTGGGAGAGCAGCTGCCTGGAACCGTTTTGATCCGTAGTTTCCAGATCGAATTTTAGGTAGGTCCTGAAATCGGTAAATCGCTCGATATTCTGCTGAAGCTCACTCTGCTTTCTGGCGTTGACTTGGGTATCATCGGACATGGCAATTTGGCTAAACAAGGTCTCCATCAGATTTCCGTATTTCTGCTGGAACGGTAGTGCAAACAAGCCGCCATCCCCTTCCATCAGCTCCGGTGCCATAATCATATCATAATAATCGGCGTAATCTGGATTGCGGTCTATTTTAAACTGGTACTGGTCTGTTCCGAACTTTGCCTGTTTCAAAGCTTTGTTGAGGTTCTTGACCTGCCGATCTACCTGCTCAATGCTGGATTTCAGTTTGTTGAGAAAATCGTTTTTGAACTGTTCCATGGCGCTTTCCCGGGCGGCCTTGATCTTCTCCCTGTATTTTGGCAGCTCGCTTTCCTCCAGAACCTGCCGCTCCGCCTCATATTCTCCGTTGTCCATAGCATCCACCCGGAAGGGGCAAGGCTTAAACTGATCGGCATAGTTCTGCCTGGCCTGAAGCAGCTTCTCCCTGGTTTGATCCCGCTCATTGATGGTGCGCGGTAGCTGATCGCTGAAGTTCTTATGCACCGTTACCGCCCGTTTTAGACGGGCAAGTTCCTGATGGTAGCGGGGTAGACCGGTCTGTTCCTGATACGTCTGGGGAAATGTCTCGGAAATCCGACTCTCCAGCTCCATAAGTTTTTGACGCTGACCCGGCAGGCGCTCATCTTCCAACTGACGGATCTGTGCTTTCAGGTCTCCGCGACGCTCCACGGTGTCTTGCTGCCTGTCGCGCAGGATTTTGATCTCACCAATCAGGCTTGCAATGGTCTGCCGCTGCTCATCCAGCCAGAGCAAATTCAGCTGGGAAAGCCGTTCCTCTGTTTGCGCAATTTCTTCTTTGATTTTCAGGCTACGCAGGTAATCATTCAGCTTTTCCTGCACCGTATTCTGAACGAAAAAATGGTTAAACAGAGGCTCTGCCTGCCGTTTCAATACCTGTAGTATCGGCGCCCAATATTGGATGCGCTCCTGCACCCGATCCAGTTCCGCCTCCAGACGCTGGATCCGCAGGGCTACGGCACGGCGACCAATAAAGGCGTCCTCCATCCACGCACGGCGCAGCGGGCGGGTCACATACCCTTGATACAGCATACCTTCGGCTGTGATGGCCGTCTTATGGCTGCGGAGCTCCTCCACTCGCGCACAGCACACCACCCGTCCCAGAAGATAGTCAATATAGCTGCGGGCCAGATCATTTTCCGTTTCCACCTTTTGGGCCAAACTATTCTCCAGGGGGTGGAGTTTTTCTTTTTCCCGCAGTTTGCCGATATCCACAATGCCAAAGGAATTTTGGCCAAACTCCTCTTTGATTTGATTATAGAGTTTCTGTGCCTCCGGGTAGCAGGCTGGATCCACCAGGAGATAAAACTTCTGAGTGTTGAGATAGCCCTCCACTGCACCACGCCAGGCCTCATCCTTCATTTCCAATACATCGGCTAGAATTGGCACCACCACTGGCTTACCTACCTTCTGTTCCAGCTCCATGCTCAGACGCTTTTGGAAGTGGAGCAGGCCCCGAGGGTAGTCCTTGATGTTTTTTCGCAGATTGGCTAATGCGGCCTGTTTTTGATCTGCTTCGGCCCTGTATGTGTCCAGATGGTCTTCCACCTTGTGGGCAGTATTTCGAATTGCCGCAGTGAGCTCTGCCACAGCGGCCTGGGCTTGCTCAAAGAGGGAGAGCGGACGGGCAAACAGCTGCGCTCCTGTATTCTCCAGGGCGGCGTATATGTTTTGGGCGGTCTCCGCAGCTTGCTGCACCTGCGCCAGATCTTCTTCTGTCTCCCAGGCGACCATATCTCTGCATAAATGGTGGATGCGGCTGGCCTCCTGCCGGATTTCCAGCGACAGAATTTGCATACCTGACAGCAATTTTTCCTGTTCCTGCAGCAGCCGTTTCTTTTCCAGTTGGAGCTTTTCTTCCTCCTGAAACACGCTGCTTTGCGCCACTGCCAGTTCTAACTCCTGCCGTCGCTTCTCTTTTTCCTCGATTTCCAGGGAAAAAGCCTGGATATCCTCCTCTGTTTTCTGTAAGGCGGCTTTACCATCCTGCAGTTCCCGTTCTGTGTATTCGATGGCAGACTGCTGCACTTCCTTCTCTGCCCACAGAGACAGGAAAAATTGAATGCGCCACCGGTCGATAGCCTGCTGCCAATCCTGGTACAGCCGCCCGATCTTTTGCAAAGCCTCCAGCTTTTCCTCCTGGCGCTGTGCCAACTGCTCGTGACGCTTATAATCCCGGACATTCTGCTGCATGGCCTCAATATCCGGCTTTTGAGGGATATCGCAGATGTTCTCTGTAATAAATTTTTGAATGTCTACAATGGGACGAAAGGAGATCGCCTTCTTCATCATCCGCATGACCTGCTCGTTGTGGACATTCCACTTGGCCAACAGGTCTTCCTGGTACTGCTTGTGGGTATCGTAAAGCTTCCCCCGCATACCATACTCTTTCAAAAACACACGAAGAGTAGGGATATCAATGGCCTCACCCTGGCGAATAAAGCAGTCCGCTGGTAGTACTCCATCATACAGGAAAAACCGGTCTTGCCGACTTCCGTCGCTCCGGCAGTCGAAGATGACGCCGCTGACAAACCGCTTACCCTCCACATCGTCCAAAAATTCGCAGGCAATAAAGGTGGAGTAATTTTTTCCGCGTCTGGAATTTGGGTTATTTTCGTCCATATCAGCCCGCAGATATCCATCCAGCGTCCGCTGAGACTTTTCATTGGCTGCCTGGTTGAAGTTCCGGGCGTTGGTCTCGCCCAGAAGAACAATTTGAAGCGCGTCGATTATAGTGGATTTTCCTGCTCCGTTTTTTCCAGTCAGGAAATTAATATCATCCACTTCAATAAGTTCTTTACTAGGTCCTGTTTGAAAAATCAGAATTAATGTGCTACATCACCAAAATAGCCACAGATGCAAGATACACAAAAGCTAAGAACGAGGCATCTAGCTTATCATATCTGG
>NZ_JACJLC010000012.1 GCF_016901955.1 Pseudoflavonifractor phocaeensis | reverse complement strand
GGGTGGGCGTATTTGCCGTGGGAGTGGCGGAGAAGTCCTCCTCCAGGATATAGGGGGCGGGGTCTTTTGCCGCCGCCAGGGTAAAGGTCAGGCCGTACCACCGGCTGGGGACGGGGTAGTTCTGGTAGCCGGGCAGGAACCACTGGCTGTCGTCCCGATAGGTACCGTCCCCGTAGACGTCCACCGTCTGGCCGTCCTTTTGGATGGTGACCGAGTAGCCGTCAAAGGTAAGCAGGAAGTTGTACCCCTCCGGCAGGGTGCCGGTCACCAGGGACGGCTCGTTGGTGACGGGCGCCTCTCCGGTCCGTTGGATATAGTAGAGCAGGTTGTTGTCGGTCAGCCGGTCGCCCTCCACCAGGTCCCCGTCGCAGATCCGCTGGAACCAGCCCTCCATGGTCTGGCGGAATTGCAGGGTGTCCTGATAGTCGCTCTGGAAGGCATCCGCCATCTGCTGCCAGCCTATGCCCCGCACCGCCGAACCCAGGGCCACCAGCCCCAGCAGCAGCAGATTGATCCCCAGGAAAAAGGCCAGAAAGGCCAGGACGGGCTTAGTGTTTTTCGATTTTGTATCCAATGCCCCACACCACCTTCAAATACTCCGGCTCTTTCGGATTGAGCTCGATTTTTTCCCGGATGCGGCGGATGTGTACCATGACCGTATTGTCTGCGGAATAGGGCTCCTCCTGCCACACCCGGCGGTAGATCTCCTCGGCGGGGAACACACGGCCCAGATTGCGCATGAGCAGGTCCACGATCTTCAGCTCGGTGGCAGTGAGCCGCACCGGCTCCCCGTCGGCCAGCAGGGTGCGCTCCTCCGGCAGGTAGGTCAGCCGTCCGGTGACCAGGGCCTCCTTGCCGTTGGTGGCGTTCACGTCTCCCAACTGGGTGTACCGCCGCAGATGGCTGCGGACCCGGGCCACCAGCTCCTGGGGGTTGAAGGGCTTGGCGATGTAGTCGTCCGCCCCCATGGACAGCCCCAGGATCTTATCGGTGTCCTCTCCCTTGGCACTGAGAATCAGGATGGGCAGGTTCCGCTTCTCCCGGATCTTCAGCACCGCCGACAGCCCGTCCATCTGGGGCATCATCACGTCCATCAGGATAAGCCGCAGGGACGGGTCCAGGGCCTGGTCCAGGGCCTGGAGGCCGTTGTAGGCCCGCAGCACCCGATAGCCCTCCTTTTCCAGCAGAATGGCGATGGCCCGGACGATCTCGGCGTCGTCGTCCACCACCAACACGGTCTCGTTCATCCGCTTCACCTCCGTGAGGATAGCATAGCAATCTTTTCTTTCAGACAGTGTGGGGGAACTCTTTCACATTTCTTACGATTGTACCACAGCGCACAGGCTCTACGCAAGAAAAGGGCCTGCCGCAGCGGCAGGCCCTTCAGGTTCAATCTCCAAAGCTGGTTTCCATCCCCACTTTGACACACCCATCCGGGGCGTATTTCCAGTGCTCCAGCCGGCCCTCCCGGACAAAGTATTCCAGAGGCCGCGGCCTGGGGTCGGGGGGCAGCTGATCGATAACCAACAGCTTGATCTTCATCCGGTGAGGGAGGATGGCCTTGATGTACACTGATACCCTTGCCCCGTCAATCAGACGGGGATCTCGCTCCGCCAGCCCGGACAGGTTGGGGGCCAGCTCCACAAACACCCCGTAGTCTTTCACTCCCCGGACGATACCAGGTACCGTCATGCCCGGCTGGAACCGGGCGGCGTTTTCTGCCCAGGTACCCAACAGCTCTTTATGGGTCAGATAGATCCGGCCCTGGGCTGGGTCTAAATCTAGTACCGCCGCCAGCAGCTCCTGACCCACCTGGAACCGGGCGGCCGGGTGTGGGATGCGGGATACCGAAATATTTTCCACCCCAATGAGGGATGGCACGCCGCAGCCCACATCCACAAATGCCCCGAAGGGCTCCAGGTGGGTAACGGTAACAGGGATAATCTGGCCGGGGCGCAGCTGGGCCAGCATATTGTCCAGGGCCTGCCGCTGGGCGGCCCGCCGGGAGAGGATGGGGCGTACCCCCTGTTCCGTCTCCTCAATACCGATAACTGTAAAGCAGACTGGCTTGCCTACACGGGAAAGGATGGCGATCTCCCGGGTACTCCCTTCAGCGATGCCCAGGGCGGTCTCTTCCCGGGAAATAAAGCCGGTAAAGGGCCCCAGGCTGACGCTCAGGTGGTGCTCCGGGGAACAGGAGGCCGCCACCCCCTCCAACACCTGACCGGTCTCCATGGCCTGCCGCAGACCCTCCACATTTGCGCAGGCCTGTCGGTTTTCCGGCGTATTCAGCAGCCGCCCCTCAGGCGGAAAACGCTTCGTCAATATAACCAATCCTTTCTGCGTCCCGGCGGGATTTTTCTTACCTGACCACTATATGCAAAGGACAACCTTGAATTGACAGGGGAGGGGCGGGAAAGCTATAATATTCTTTACACTGATAAAGTACACAACGAAGGGGGACCCGCCATGGACATCCATGTGGGCGACGTGTTGGAGCTGAAAAAAGAACATCCCTGCGGCAGCCGCCGCTGGGCGGTGCTGCGGGTAGGGATGGATTTTCGCCTGCGTTGCCAGGGGTGTGGCCATGAACTGATGATCCCACGGAGCAAAGCGGAAAAAAGCGTGAAAAAAATCATTCGGGCCGGGGAGGAACAGGCATGAAGGAATTGTGGAGCAAGCGGGCCAGGGCGCTGACCCCCTACATACCGGGGGAGCAGCCCCGGGAACGGAAGTTCATTAAGCTGAACACCAACGAAAATCCCTATCCTCCCTCGCCCATGGCCCTGGCGGCTATCCGGGAGGCGGCCTGCGACACGCTGCGGCTCTATCCCGACCCGGAGTGTACCAACCTGCGGGAGGTGCTGGCCGCCAGCTACGGCCTTAAGCCGAACCAGGTCTTTGTGGGTAACGGCTCCGATGAGGTGCTCGCTATGTGCTTCCAGGCCTTTTTTGACCCGGACCGGCCCATCCTTTTCCCTGATATCACCTATAGCTTCTATACAGTGTACGCAGACCTGTTCGGACTGACCTACCGCCAGATCCCTTTGGACGAGAATTTTGCGGTACCTCGGGAGCCCTTCCTGGAGGAAAACGGCGGTATCGTTATTGCTAATCCAAACGCTCCTACCGGCCGGGCCATCTCCCTCAGCGGAGTGAAAGCGGTGCTGGAGGGCAACCCAAATTCCGTGGTGGTGGTGGATGAGGCCTATGTAGACTTTGGCGCCCGTTCCGCCGTGGAGCTGGTAGACTGCCACCCCAACCTGGTGGTGGTGCAGACCATGTCCAAATCCCGCTCCCTGGCGGGGCTACGGGTGGGCTTTGCCTTTGCCAATGAGAACCTGATCACCGCTCTCAACAGTGTCAAAAACTCCTTCAACTCCTACACTCTGGACCGGCTGGCCCTGGCGGGGGCGGAGGGGGCTCTGCGGGACGTGGGCTACCTGCGTGCCACTACCATGAAGATCATCCACACCAGAGGTTATACCGCCTGCAGGTTGAAGTCGCTGGGGTTCCAGGTGGTGGATTCCTCCGCCAACTTCCTCTTTGTCTCCCACCCCGACGTGGCTGCCAAGACCCTGCTGGACGGCCTGCGGGAGCGAGGCATCCTGGTGCGGTGGTTTGACAAGCCCCGGATCAGCAACTACCTGCGCATCACTATTGGTACTGACCAGGAGATGGAGGCCCTGTGCGCCGCTCTGGCGGAGCTGTTAGGAAAAGAGGGGTAAGTCATGGAGGACAAGCATCTGCATATTTTGTGGACCAACGCCGACCCCACCGTGTTCGAGAAAATGATCCTGATGTACGCTGTGAACAGCCTGCTCCGGGACTGGTGGGAGAAGGTCACCGTCATTATCTGGGGAGCTACCGCCGCTCTGGCTGCCAATAATCCTGTGGTGAACGAGCAGATCCGCATGGCCATGGACCGGGGAGTACATTTCTCCGTCTGTGTCACCTGCGCCCGGGAGCTGGGGGTGGAGGACCAGCTGCGGGACATGGGGATGGAAGTCATCTCCTGGGGACCGCCCCTCACCCGACTGCTCCAGGAAAAAGCCCCTCTGCTCACCATTTGAATCATTCCGATACAGACCTGCCGCAGCTGTTGCGGCAGGTCCTCTTTTTGTCCTGAGCCTCCGGCCCCAATATGACCTTTTTTGTGGGGACGGGCCGGTATAATGAGGGCTGCACGCCAGGACCGGAAGGAGGGAACGGGCGGTGGTGGTCTATCTGGACCAGGTATTTTTGCTGAATTTCGTGGTGGATTATCTGCTGCTGCTGTGTTCCGGACGGCTGGCGGGGGAGGTACTGTGCCGGCGGCGGCTTGCCCTGGGGGCGGCCATCGGTGCGGGCTATGCCGGGGCGGCCTGCCTGCCCGGACTGGGGTTCCTCCTCCATCCTCTGTGCAAGGTGGGGGCGGGAGTGTTTACGGTGCTGGCGGGCTACGGAGGCAGCCGGCGGCTGCTGCGGCTGAGCCTGGTGTTTTTTGCCGTATCCGCCGCCTTTGGAGGGGGCATCCTGGCACTTCAGCTGCTGGGGGGGCCTGGTCTGACCCTGGGCAACGGGGTGGTATCCGCCCCCCTGGATCTGAAGGTGGTGCTGCTGTCGGCGGCGGGATGCTACGGACTCATCACCCTGGTCTTTCAGCGGACAGCCCGCCACAGCCCACGGCGTGAGCTGGCGCCGGCGGTGCTCACCCTAGGAGAACGGCAGGTGGTGCTCACCGCCCTGATGGATACTGGCAATACCCTTACCGATCCGGTGTCCGGCAGGCCGGTGCTGGTGGCAGAGGGGGAAAAGACAGTGGGACTATTCCCAGAGGGGACTGCCCCCGGCCCGGAGGAGCTGAGAGATCCTGCCTCTGCCCTGGAGCGGCTGAGGAAGGCCGGGCTGCGGTGCCGTCTGCTGCCCTACCAGGCGGTGGGAGTAGAATGCGGCCTGCTGCTGGCCCTGCGGCTGGACCGGGTGCGGGTGGGGGAGGAGGACTACGGCCCTCTGCTGGTGGCCCTGTCCCCGACCCGGCTCACCGACGGGGGCGGCTACTGTGCGTTGATCGGAGCATGAAGGAGGATGGACAGATGGGGTGGAAGGCACGGTTTTATATCTGCCTGCAAAAGCTGCTGGCCCGAGCGGGGCTGAGGCTGCCGGGCAAGATCATGTACATCGGTGGGAGCGATACCTTGCCCCCGCCCCTCAGCCGGGAGGAGGAGGCCGGCCTCATCGCCCGGCTGGATCAGGGAGCGGAGGAGGTACGTGCCCAGCTCATCGAGCGCAATCTGCGGCTGGTGGTATACATCGCCCGCCGGTTCGAGAACACCGGGGTGGGTATCGAGGACCTGATCTCCATCGGCACCATCGGGCTCATCAAGGCCATCAACACCTACCAGCCCGCCAAAAATATCAAGCTGGCCACCTACGCCTCCCGGTGCATTGAGAACGAGATCCTGATGCATCTGCGCAAGACCACCAATCTGAAAAGCGAGGTATCCTTTGATGAACCTCTGAACACTGACTGGGATGGCAACGAGCTGCTGCTCTCGGACATTCTGGGTACGGAGAACGACCTGGTGATGAAGCCCATTGAGGAGGATGTGGACCGGCAGCTGCTCTTCCAGGC
The DNA here is from genome assembly GCF_016901955.1 of Pseudoflavonifractor phocaeensis. Lineage (GTDB taxonomy): Bacteria > Bacillota > Clostridia > Oscillospirales > Oscillospiraceae > Flavonifractor > Flavonifractor phocaeensis_A. The sequence continues at coordinate 55,106 of NZ_JACJLC010000012.1, read as the reverse complement.
CATGGAAAAGCTGGATGACCGAGAGCGACATATCATCACCCAGCGATTCGGTCTGGATGGCAGACCGGAGCGTACCCAGAAGGAGGTGGCCGATAGCTTGGGCATCTCACAGTCCTATATCTCCCGGCTGGAAAAGCGGATCATCGCCCGGCTGAAGCGGGAGATCCTGCGGCTGATGTGAGCGCCCCGCCAGGCACTTTTCCGTTCTGGAAGAATGAGATATATTTAACAATAATGTCACAAAAATAACAAATAATTTTAGAAAAAATGATTGACTTTTCAACTAAAAGTGCTATACTCTAATTGAACTAAATAGTTCAATTAACGGTGTTTCAAAGCAAGTTTAATACAGAAAGGAAGTATCACAATGGAACGGCTGACTCAGGAGCAATACGGGCTTTATATCAATGGAAAGTGGGTGCCCGCCAGTGATGGTGCTACCTTTACCACCCGCTGCCCCGCCAACGGGGAGGTGCTGGCCACCTGTGCCCAGGCCACCAAAGAGGACGTAGATGCTGCGGTAGACGCCGCCTGGGAGGCATTCAAGTCCTGGAAAAACATTACCACCAATGAGCGCGCCGCCATTCTGAACAAGGTGGCCGACATTATTGAGGAGAACGCCGAGCACCTGGCCATGGTGGAGTCCATGGACAACGGCAAGCCCATCCGGGAGACCCTGGCCATTGATGTGCCCTATTCTGTCCGCCATTTCCGCTATTTCGCCGGTTGCATCATGGCGGAGGAGGGCTCCGCCAACATTCTGGACGGCACCACCCTCTCCCTGATCCTGCGGGAGCCCATCGGCGTGGTAGGCCAGATCGTGCCCTGGAACTTCCCCTTCCTCATGGCCGCCTGGAAGCTGGCCCCCGTGCTGGCCGCCGGCTGCTGCACCGTGTTCAAGCCCTCCAGCGACACCCCGCTGAGCGTGCTGGAGCTGGCCCGCCTGACTCAGGACGTGATCCCCGCCGGCGTGTTCAACGTGATCACCGGCTCCGGCTCCAAGTCCGGTCAGTACATCCTGGACCATCCCGGCTTCCGCAAGCTGGCCTTCACCGGCTCCACCGAGGTGGGCGGCTGCGTGGCCTGCGCCGCCGCTGAGCGGCTCATCCCCTCCACTCTGGAGCTGGGCGGCAAGAGCGCCAACATCTACTTCGACGACTGCAAGTGGGATATGGCCATGGATGGCCTCCAGCTGGGCATCCTGTTCAACCAGGGCCAGGTGTGCTGCGCTGGCTCCCGTGTCTTTGTTCAGGACACCATTTATGACAAGTTCGTGGAGGAGGCCGTCAAGCGGTTCAACTCTGTCAAGGTGGGCGTGCCCTGGGAGAAGGATACCCAGATGGGATCCCAGATCAACGAGAACCAGGTGAAAAAGATCCTGGAATACATTGAGATCGGCAAGAACGAAGGGGCCAAGGTGGCCTGCGGTGGCGAGCGTGCCACTGAAGGTGAGCTGGCTAAGGGCTGCTTCATGAAGCCCACCCTGCTGGTGGATGTGAACAACAAGATGCGGGTGGCCCAGGAGGAGATCTTCGGGCCGGTGGCCTGCGTGATCAAGTTCCACGATGAGGACGAGGTCATCGAGATGGCCAACGACAGCGCCTACGGCCTGGGCGGCGCTGTTTGGACTCGGGACATCAACCGTGCCATCCGGGTGTCCAGAGGTATTGAGACCGGCCGTATGTGGGTCAATACCTACAATTCCATCCCCGAGGGCGCCCCCTTCGGCGGCTACAAGGCCTCCGGTATCGGCCGCGAGACCCACAAGGTCATCCTGGAGCACTACACCCAGATGAAGAACATTATGATCAACCTGTCCGAGTCTCCCTCCGGCTTCTATCCTGAGAAGTAAGCCAACCGAGTAATCAGAGGGCCTGCCGCGGTAAACGCGGCAGGCCCTCCTCCTGCCTTACAGTCCCATGGAGTCGGCCAGGCTGCACTTCACCTGGTCCATTTTCCGGACGGCCTTGCGGGCCATCCGCCGCATCTGGGGATCCTGCATCCCCTTGGCGGTGACTGCCATGCCAATGGTGGCACCGGCGATGATACCCAGGCCCATGCCGCCTAAAAATCCGTGCTTGGTCATTTCATCAGCTCCCTTCACTGTTCGGTGCCTATTTATTATTGCCCCAAAGGCTGAAAAATCCGTTGCTAAATAATGCGAATCAAGGTATAATGGAAAACAGACAGAGAAAACAACAGGAGGGGGACGGGGGTTGGACCTGTACCCCTTTTTGCTGTGCAAATGCGCAGCGGAGCGTCCACATTTTTCGTGTATGGATATGCCGTACATGCCAGCCTTGCCCGCCTGTGGGTGAGGCCATACCTATGAAAGGAGTGATCTGGTGAAACTGTTGATTCGTCAGGGCCGTCTGGTGGACCCGGTGGGCGGAATCGGCGGCGTGATGGACATTTTGATGGAAAAGGGCAAGATTACCGTCATCGGCAGCAACATCAACGAGCCCGACGCCCAGGTGATCGACGCCACCGGCCTGACGGTGTGCGCCGGCCTGGTGGATATGCACGTCCACCTGCGGGAGCCTGGCTTCGAGTACAAGGAGACCATCGAAACCGGCACGGCGGCGGCGGCCAGGGGCGGCTTTACCTCCATTGCCTGTATGCCCAATACCAAACCAACTGTGGACTGCCCGGAGCAGGTGGACTACGTACTGAAAAAGGCAGCTCAGGCCTGCGGCGTGCATGTCTGGCCCATCGGGGCGGTGTCCAAGGGGCAGCGGGGGCAGGAGCTCACCGATTTTGAAGCTTTGAAAAACGCCGGAGCGGTGGCCCTGTCTGACGACGGAGTGCCCGTCCAGAGCGCAAACCTGATGCGGGACGGTCTTATCACCGCCCACCGGCAGAACCTGACTATCCTCTCTCACTGCGAGGACGCCGACATGGTGAAAAACTATGCCGTCAACGAGGGGCGGGTGTCCAGACAGCTGCGGTTGCCCGGCCGCCCTCCCATTGCCGAGGAGATCATGGTGGCCCGGGACGCCATGCTGGCCGAGGAGACTGGCGCCGCCGTCCACATCTGCCACATCTCCACCGCCAAGTCGGTGGCTCTGGTGCGTCGGTATAAGCGGAAAGGGGTACAGATCACCTGCGAGACCTGTCCCCAGTATTTCTCTCTCACCGAGGACGAGATCCTGACCAAGGGAACCATGGCCCGGGTCAACCCACCGTTGCGGACCTGGTCTGACGTGGAAGCCATCATTGAGGGGCTGAAGGATGGCACCATCGACGCCATCGCCACCGATCACGCTCCCCACTCCGCCGAGGAGAAGGCTCGGCCCCTCACCGATGCACCCAGTGGCATGGTGGGGTTGGAGACCGCCCTGGGAGTCACGCTCACCTACCTGTACCACACCGGAGAGCTGCCCCTGTCCGACATTCTGCGGAAAATGACCATCAATCCCGCCTGCATCCTCCGGTTGCCCACCAAGGGCCGGCTGGCCATCGGGTCGGACGCCGACCTGATCCTCTTCGACCCGGACGAGCGGTGGACGGTGGATCCGGAACAGTTTGCCTCCAAGGCCCGCAACACCCCCTTCGCCGGGATGGAGCTGCGGGGCAAGGTGAAATATACCATTGTGGGTGGAAATGTGATCTATCAGGATCAGCCATAAAGAGATAGATAAAGGAGAAGTGAGTTATGTCCTTCGATCATTTGCAGGAAGCCATTATCGCCATGAAAAACCCCACTGTGGCCGGCCTGGACCCCAAGCCGGAGTATGTGCCCATGCACATCCGCAAGGAGTGCTATGAGAAGTACGGCGAGACCCTGGAGGGGGCCGCCGAGGCCATCTACCGCTTCAACTGCGGCCTGATGGATGCTCTGTGCGACATCGTCCCCGCTGTGAAGCCCCAGTCCGCCTACTATGAGCGCCTGGGCTGGCGGGGCATGGAGATGCTGGAGCGCACCATCCGCTACGCCAAGGACAAGGGGTTCTTTGTCATTGCCGACATCAAGCGGGGGGATATCGGCTCCACCGCCGAAGCCTACTCCGATGGCTGGCTGGGGACCACCAAGGTGGGGGAAAGCACCTTCTCCTCCTTTGACGCCGATTGCGTTACCCTTAACGGCTATATGGGTTCCGACAGTGTGAATCCCTTCCTCAAGACCTGCAAAGCCCTGGACAAGTGTGCCTTCATCCTGGTCAAAACCTCCAACCCCAGCTCCGGGGAGCTGCAGAACGTGGCCGCCGGAAATGGGGATACGGTGTACGGCCTGATGGCTGACCTTATTGAGCAGTGGGGGGCGGGCACCCAGGGCAAGTACGGCTATACCGTGGCTGGGGCGGTGGCTGGGGCCACTCACCCCGACGAGCTCAAGCAGATCCGGGCCCGGATGCCTCACAGCTTCCTGCTGGTGCCCGGCTACGGCGCCCAGGGGGGCACCGCCGAGGACGTGCAGTACGCCTTCCAGGACAAGGGCCGGGGCGCCATCGTCAACTCCTCCCGGGGCATCATCTGCGCCTGGCAGAAGACCGGTAAGGACGGCATGGACTACCAGGAGGCCGCCCGCAACGCCGCCATCGCCATGCGGGACGATATCTGCCGGTTCACCACCATCGAGTAAGGAGGAGAGACCATGCCCATTGAACAGCTGTGCACCGTGGTGGGAATGACTCCACTCAACGACAGCACATACTGGATGACTCTGGAAGTGGGGAAGATGGTGGAGGAGCAGGGCCTCCGGGCTGGCCAGTTCCTTCACGTGGCCTGCGGAGAGGGTAACCTGCTCCGCCGGCCCATTTCTGTGGCCTGCGTCCAGGCCGAAGAGCCGGAAAACACTGCCGCCCTCATCTTTGAGGTGAAGGGAGAAGGTACCCGCTGGCTGGCCCAGCGGAAGGTGGGCGATCAGGTAGACGTACTGGGTCCCTTGGGTAACGGCTTTGCAGTGGAAGAGGGCGGCCGCTATCTCCTGGTGGGCGGCGGCATCGGCGTGCCTCCGCTGCTGGGCTACGCCGAGGGTTTTCACAAAAACGCCTTGGCCGTGCTGGGCTTCCGCTCCGCTGACCGGGTGATTTTGGCTGAGCGGTTCCAGGATGCCTGTAAGGCAACCTACCTTTGCACAGACGACGGAAGCCTTGGACGCCATGGATTTGTGGACGCCCAGGTGAAGGATATACTTGAAAAGGATAAAGACTTTACGGCGGTTTTGGCCTGCGGTCCTAAGCCCATGCTGAAAAGCGTGGCCAAAGCGGCGGCGGAATACGGCGTGCCCTGCCAGGTGTCCATGGAGGAGCGGATGGCCTGTGGCGTGGGGGCCTGCCTGGGCTGTGCCATCCAGATGGCCGACGGCACCATGAAGCATGTGTGCAAGGATGGTCCGGTATTTGACGCCAAGGAGGTGGACTGGAATGTCTGAGCAGGAGAAGTTTCTCTATACCCCGGAGGCAAGGAACAATGCCGGGCCGGGGCAGCCCCCGGAAAAGGCGCCGGGCTCCGTGATGGTGCGGCCGGAGCGGCGGGACCTGCCGGTGGATCAGTCTGTTGATCTGGCGGGCGTACGGCTGAAAAACCCCATTGTGGTGGCCTCGGGCACCTTCGGCTTCGGCCGGGAGTACGGCCAGTTCTATGACCTCAGCGAGCTGGGGGGCATCTGTGCCAAGGGACTGACCCTCCACCGCCGGGAGGGCAACCCGCCCCCCCGCATCGCCGAGACCCCCATGGGCATCCTCAACTCCGTGGGCCTCCAGAACCCCGGGGTGGACGCCTTCATCGAGCACGAGCTGCCCGAGCTGCGGAAGCACGACCTGGTGGTCATCGCCAACATCTCCGGCAACACCCCGGAGGAGTACGGCATCATGTGCGAGAAGCTGTCGGAGGCCGGTGTGGACATGATCGAGGTGAACATCTCCTGCCCCAATGTGAAGGCGGGAGGGCTGGCCTACGGCACCAAGCCGGAGCTGGCCGCCGAGGTCACCCGGGTGGCTAAGGAGCACGCTACCGTCCCCGTGATGGTGAAGCTGTCCCCCAATGTCACCGACGTTACCGAGATCGCCCGGGCTGTGGCTGACGCCGGAGCGGACGCGCTCTCCCTCATCAACACCCTCCGGGGGATGCGCATCGACGTGAACACCCGCCGGCCCATTTTGAAGATGAATACCGGCGGCTTGTCCGGTCCCGCCGTGCTGCCGGTAGCGGTGCGGATGGTGTGGGAAGTGGCAAACGCTGTGGATCTGCCTATCCTCGGCATGGGGGGCGTGGCCAAAGGGGAGGACGCCGCCCAGCTCATGCTGGCGGGGGCCTCCGCCGTGGCGGTGGGTACAGCCTGCTTCGCCGACCCCTATGCCCCCATCAGGGTGCGAGACGGCCTGGCCCAGATCGCCTGTGCGCAGGGACTTGACAAGGTATCTGACCTGACAGGTGGCGTGCGCCCCTGGTAAGGCCGACTTTATGCGAGTAGATGAGAAGTGAGATACGAGCAATGACCAAAATATTTATCATCCGCCACGCCGAGGCGGAGGGCAATCTGTACCGCCGGGTCCACGGCTGGTACAACAGCCTGATCACCGACAACGGCTACCGGCAGATCGCCGCTCTCCGGGGCCGGTTTGCCAAGGAGCACATTGACGCGGTATACTCCAGCGATCTTTTCCGTACCATGACCACCGCCAAGGCCATCTATCCCAGTCATGGACTGGAGCTCCATACAACTCCCGCCCTGCGGGAGATCGGCGTGGGGGTATGGGAGGACGTGCCCTGGGGCGCCTTAGAGCGCCACGACGCCATGCGGCTCATCCTTTTCAACCACGCCTCTCCCAACTTCCAGGTGGAGGGCGGGGAAACCTTCGCCCAGGTGCAGGCCCGGATGAAGGGGGCTGTGCTGGACATTGCCGCCCGCCATCCCAGCCAGACGGTGGCCCTGTTTTCCCACGGCTCGGCCATCCGCTGCCTTCAGGGTATCATCCGGGGCATGGGTCCCGGGGAAATGGACAGCCTGGGTCACAGCGACAATACCGGCGTTACCTGTCTGGAGGTGGAAGGGGATGAGATCCGCATCCTCTATGAGAATGACAACTCCCACCTGCCGGAGGAGATCTCCACCCTGGCTCGCCAGAAGTGGTGGAAGGCCCGTGAGGGGAGCATGGCGGACGCCAACCTGTGGTTCCGGCCCCTGGATCTGGAGCGGGAAGAAAAGCTCTACCTGGATGCCCGGCACGAGGCCTGGGTGGATATCCATGGCTCCGGCATCCCCTTTGACGGTCAGGGATTCCTGGAGGATGCCAAGACCTGCTGGAAGACCGACAAGGATAAGGCCTTGTCAGTTGCCATGCAGCGAGGCGAGGTGGCCGGCCTGCTCCAGCTGGATCTGGAGCGCCACGCGGACCAGGGGGTAGGCTATATCCCCTTTGTGTACATGACTCCCCAGCACCGGAAAAAGGGTTTGGGAGTACAGCTGCTGGGGCAGGCGGTGTCCATCTACCGCCCCCTTGGCCGAACCAGGCTACTGCTCCGGTGCGCCCCTGACAACGAGATCGCCCAGCGGTTCTATAAGAAATACGGCTTTGTGAAAGTGGGGGAGGCCCAGGGGGCCAGAGTACCCCTCGACCTGCTGGAAAAATACATTGGCTACCAACCCAAGGATTGACAGAGGAAACCTATGAATACATTTTTGCCCGTCTCCAAGGCGGACATGGCGGACCGGGGCTGGGACTGGTACGACTTCCTGATCCTCACCGGCGACGCCTACGTGGATCACCCCTCCTTCGGCACCGCTATCATCTCCCGGCTGCTGGAGGCGGAGGGCTACCGAGTGACCATTCTGGCTCAGCCAGACTGGCGCAAGCCGGAGGCCTTTACAGCCATGGGCCGTCCCCGACTGGGGGTCATGCTGTCCGCTGGCAACCTGGACTCCATGGTGGCCCACTACACCGTGGCCAAAAAGCGCCGCCACGACGACGCCTATTCCCCCGGCAACCGGGCCGGTCTGCGGCCCGATCGGGCCTCCATCGTATACGCCAACAAGATCCGGGAGGTTTTTGGGGACATCCCACTGGTGATTGGCGGGCTGGAGGCCTCCCTCCGCCGGTTTGCCCACTACGACTACTGGGAGGACAAGGTGCGCCGTTCGGTCCTCTTTGACAGCCAGGCCGACCTGCTGGTGTACGGCATGGGGGAGACCGCTACCCGGGAGATTGCCGCCCGGCTGGCCTCCGGCACCCCGGTGGGGGAGATCACAGATGTAAAGGGAACTGCCTTTATTGCAAGAGATCCCTCGGTCTGCGCCTATCCCAAGGTGGAGTGTCCCTCCTTTGAGCAGGTGCGGGAGGACAAGCGGCAGTACGCCGTGGCCAACCAGATCCAGTATGAGGAGCACGACCCTATCCGGGGAAAGGCCATCCTCCAGCGCCATGGGGACAGGATGCTTATCGTCAATCCCCCCGCCATGCCTCTCACCACGGCAGAGCTGGATTACGTGGCTGAGCTGCCCTATGTCCGGGAGCCCCACCCCATGTACGACGACATGGGAGGTGTGCCTGCCATTGAGGAGGTCCGCTTCTCGGTAGCCCACAACCGGGGGTGTTTTGGGGCCTGCAACTTCTGCTCTCTGGCCTTCCACCAGGGGCGGATCATCTCCTCCCGCAGCCATGAGAGCGTGCTCCGGGAGGTGGAGGCCCTGACCCACCACCCAGGCTTCAAAGGATATATCCACGACGTGGGAGGGCCCACCGCCAACTTCCGCCGGCCCGCCTGCAAAAAGCAGATGAAGGCGGGACTGTGCCGGGGGAAGGCCTGTCTGGCCCCCGCCGCCTGCCCCAACCTGGACGCCGACCACACAGACTACCTGATGCTGCTGCGGAAGATCCGGGCGGTGCCCGGGGTGAAGAAGGTGTTCATTCGGTCGGGCATCCGGTTCGACTTCCTGCTGAAGGACGGTAATGGGGAGTTCTTCGCCGAGCTGGTGAAGCACCATGTGTCCGGCCAGCTGAAGGTGGCCCCGGAGCACTGTGTCAACACGGTGCTGGACTGCATGGGTAAGCCCCACATCGAGGTGTACGAGAAATTCCGCCAGAAATATGAGCGGCTCAATCAGAAATACGGCAAGGAGCAATATCTGGTACCTTATCTCATGTCCTCTCACCCGGGCTGCACTCTCAACGACGCAGTTCGCCTGGCGGAGTGGCTGAATAAGTCGGGCCGCCAGCCCGAGCAGGTCCAGGATTTCTATCCCACTCCCGGTACCCTGTCCACCTGCATGTACTATACCGGCATCGACCCCCGTACCATGGAGCCGGTGTACGTGCCCAGAGACCCCCATGAAAAGGCTATGCAGCGGGCCCTGATGCAGTGGAAGCGGCCGGAAAAGCGGCCCCTGGTACGGGAGGCCCTATACCGGGCCCACCGGGAGGATCTGATCGGCTACGGCAAGGAGTGCCTGCTCCGGCCAGAGCACCGCAAGGTCCCGACCTCAAAGGCTCCAGCCGGCAAGACCGGACCGGGGAAAGGGAGAAAACCCACAGCGGAGCCTGTCCGCAAGACAAAGCCGGTGAAAAAGGCTGGCTGGGCGGTGGCAAAGCCCAAAAAGAACGCCCGTCCAGGAAAAAAGAAGGGCAAATAACAGAATCAAGAATCAAGATACCATTTCGAAAGAATATTCCGGGCCCGGTTGCTAACTCCGGGTCCGGAATTTCTTGTTCCTGTGTTGTGACCAGATGAAAAATGTGATAAAATAATAGAACTTAGAACCCTTGAGTCCTGTTCGGAATGACTAAGGGGCAGGGGCAGTTTCCTGCCCGAAGCGTTCTATTGTACCTCCCGTTCGCGTTTACGACATGAGGAGAATGGGTATGACCATATGTTCCGTTCGCTCCAACCAGCTGGAGCCCATTCGGGAGATGTTTCCCAATAGTGTGTACTGGCAGGCCCGCACCGGCCAGGCAGATGTGTTCGGTCTGCAAGACGACAACGGCGTGCTTCAGGCGGTGATGGCGGCGGAGCTTCGGGGACTGGCCACACGCCTGCTGTGGCTGTGGGTGGCCCCGGATTACCGACGGCAAGGGCTGGGGCGAATGCTGCTCCTCACCTTGATGGCAAACGGGCATGCCGCCGGCACCAATTGGCTGGAGGCGGATTTCCCCATGGACGGCAATCTGGAGATGTCCTCCCTGATGATCAGCCTGAACGCGCCCTTCCGGCGGATCGGCAGTCTCTATACCACCACCCTGGGGGAGGTGGAGCTGAGCAGGCTGGAGAGACATGTGCGCCAGGCGGTGGGGACACCCCTGGGCCAGGCAGATCCCCAGCAAAAAAAAGATGCGCTGCGGATGCTCCGGACCCAGGGAATGCCCGCCTATTCGGCGCCTGTGGCCCAGTGCTATGATTCGGACCTGAGCCGACTCTATTTCCACGGCGGCGCCCTGCGGGCCATGCTGCTGATAGAGGCGGGGGCCCATCTGTGCGTATCCTATCTGTGGTGTGAAAAGGAGTGGAGCTACATCCTGCCCGGGCTGCTGGTCTGCTGCCTGCGGGCGGCCAGGGAGCGGTATCCGGCGGATACGGAGCTTTATACCGGCACCATCGCGGAATCTGCCTCCCGGCTCAGCGACACCTTTTTACCCAAGGCAAAGAAAACCTTCGTATTCCGATACCGGCTCCCCATCAGTTGAAGTCCACTACCATTGAATTGGAAAGGAGGCTCCGCTTATGGCGCCCATCATGTTAGGAAAGCACCGGAAGGCCGAAGCTCCGGTGCAGCCGGACTTAGCCCCCCAGCAGTTTGCCGATCCCATCCAGCAGCAGCTGGCCGTCCAACAGCAGCAGACCGCCGGGGTGCAGCAGGACCAGCAGCAGGTGGCGGCAGATCCTGTCCAGGCCACCGTGCAGACCCGCACCCAGCTCAACGGCGGGATTCCTCCGGCGGTGGATCCGACTGCCCCGCCGGTGGAACTGACCGAGGCCCAGAAGATGGAGCTGGCCCAGATCTCCAACAAAAAGCATCGGGAGAAGCGGGCGGAGGAGATGCGGGAGGAAAACCGGCAGCGGCTCCTGGCCCAGCGGCAGCGGGTCCAGGAGCGGCAGAAGAAGGACGTTTCAGCGGAGGAATACCAGGCCGAGAGATTATCTGCCATCTCCAACATCCCTGATATTTGTGAGCAGATCAACCAGCTGACCATCGATCAGGACAAAAAGAAGATGATGATCCATCATCTCCAGCTCACCCATGCCATGCTTCAAACCATGACCGCCCATATTACCCGGACTATCCCCGGGGATCAGGCGAGTTTTGAAATCCTTCTGCACATGCTCAACTATTGCACCCGCAACATAAATCAAAATAGCAACGCCGCATATTGTGAACTGGATAAGATGGGCGCGGCGGACACCATCCCTAAGGATACAGCCGAGAGACTGAAAATATTTTTGGTAAGGTCAGCCTTTATAGATAACGTTACCAGAAAAAATTTCTCCGATGTAGCCTGGCAAGCCTTTTATGATGGAGAACAGGTGACCTGGGGAGCATTGCTCAAGCGTGCGGGACAGGACCAGGTAATCGACATCACCGGTCAGAAGACTGGACGTATGGGTCAGGCCATGAGCGCGGTGACCACCATCGGGACGGGGGAGGATACTCAGTTTTTCAAGGAGGACGAATTTATCCAGGGAGAAAAAGAGATCATACGGGACGCCAAGGAAGAGATAAAGGGCGGCCTCCCCACCGAAGAGGAGCGCCAGAGCGTGGACCGTTTCTGTTATGCCCATGGAGATCAGATCAGCCAGATGGACCGAGTACTGGAGCTGTTGCGCAACGCGGGGGATGGGCAGGGAAAGCTTGACCTGAATAATGCGGATCTGTTGAAGCTGCTGAATGAAAGCGGAGCTATGGCGAAGGTGGACGCCTCCTATCTCTCCAATGAGACGGCGGCCAAGATCATGAAGGCTGTGCTGCGCCGGAGGATGGCCGCAGGCATCGGCGCTAATCTCGGGCTTGAGGAAGGCCAGGGATTGAGCGAGCGCAATGTGGCCACTGTCCGGATGGCATCCATTTTAGGTATGAAGGAACAGGTGGTGCACAGCCAGCAGGTCAAGCTGGTTCAGGACGGCGCCAGCCGTTCCGGATTTGTGATGAATAAGGCAAAGGGCCTGGATTATACCCATCTGCACAAAGCGGCACCGCCCGGCCATGATGAGTACACCGGCGAATTCCAGCGGCAGCTGATGAACCTGCAACTGCTGGACAATATTTGCGGGCAGTTTGACCGGCATTTGAACAATGTGTTCTTTGATTACGCCAAGGAAGGAAAAAAAGTCCGGATCCGTGGGATCACGGGGATCGACAACGATATGGCCTTCGGCACAAAATACATAACGCATGGAACGCAAATTCATATGCGCAGCTGTATGGATAAGGACGGAAACTATATCTTTCCAGTGGTAGACCGGGATTTTTATGAACATCTGATGACTATCAGTGAGGATACCATCGAGGGCGAGCTGGAAATGATCAAAGACCCAAAATACATACGCGCGTTGTTATACCGGCTCAATCGGGTCAGGGACGGCATCACGAAGGCGCTGACCTCCGATCCACCCACCTGCAGGCTGGTGGACAAAGACGGGTGGGGTAAGGGCACCCTGATGGAGCTGTGCAAGGGTGAAACATGGGAGAATAACAGAAGCTATTTGTCCCGTTTTGTCGCCGGCCGTAGAGAATGTGCCGGTCAGCGCCCGCTCTAAGGGGGGCCTCCGCTTTTGAACAACTTGAAAAATTTTGGCTTAACCACTATGCAAACCTGGAAAACTATATTAAAATAGGTGGGGTATGAAATTCCGAAAAAGGAGTTGGAAGTATGAGTGAACCGCAGTTCAAGCGGATCCTTCTGAAAGTAAGCGGCGAGGCGCTGGCCGGCGAGGCCAGCCGCGGCCTGGATTTTGACGTCATTGGCAGCGTGTGCGACGTGATCAAGAAGTGTGTGGCCGCCGGGGTCCAGGTTGGCATCGTGGTAGGCGGCGGCAACTTCTGGCGGGGCCTGAAGGACGGCGGTGACCGGATGGAGCGCACTCGGGCCGACCACATGGGCATGCTGGCCACCACCATCAACGCCCTTGCCGTGGCCGATATGCTGGAGCAGAAGGGCGTGGACGTGCGGGTGCAGACCGCCATTGAGATGCGGGCCATCGCCGAGCCCTACATCCGCTCCAAGGCCATCCGCCACATGGAGAAGGGGAGAGTGGTCATCTTCGGCTGCGGCACCGGCAATCCTTTCTTCTCCACCGACACTGCTGCCGTGCTCCGGGCCGCTGAAATCGACGCGGACGCCATCCTGCTGGCTAAGAACATCGACGGCGTTTACTCCGCTGATCCCCGTAAGGATCCCAATGCGGTGAAGTACGACTCCATCACCTATGACGACGTTCTGGCCCAGCACCTGCAGGTGATGGACACCACCGCCACATCCCTGTCCATGGACAACAAGATCCCGGTGATCCTGTTTGCCCTCAAGGACCCCGAGAATATCCTGCGGGTGGTCATGGGGGAGAAAATCGGCACCATCGTCAAGGAGGAACCGTGAAATGAAAGAGGTCAACAAGGAATACGACGCCAAAATGCGCAAAACCATTGACGTGATCATCAGCGATTTCGCCAGCGTCCGGGCCGGTCGGGCCAACGCCGCCGTGCTGGATAAGATCACCGTGGACTACTACGGCGCCCCCACCCCCCTGAACCAGGTGGCAGCCATCTCCTCTCCCGATCCCCGGTCCCTGATGATCCAGCCCTGGGACTCCACCCTGCTCAAGGCCATTGAGAAGGCCATCCAGACCTCCGACCTGGGCATCAATCCCCAAAATGACGGCCGGGTCATCCGCCTGGCCTTCCCCCAGCTCACCGAGGAGCGCCGCAAGGAGCTGTCCAAGCAGGTGAAGAAGTATGGGGAGAACGGCAAGGTGGCAATCCGCAACATCCGCCGGGACGCCATGGAGAAGTTCAAGGCTATGGAGAAGAAATCCGAGATCACCGAGGACGACCGGAAGGATTATGAGAAGGAGCTCCAGGACCTCACCGACAAGCGGTGCAAGGAGATCGACGCGCTCACCGCCAAGAAGGAAGCGGAGCTGATGGCGGTCTGACCCTCGGGGGAAATGAAATAAGCCCGGTGCGGGATGCCTCAGGTGTCCCGCACTGGTGTTGTATAGGCGGGTTTCAGCATGGCTATATTTAAACCAAAGGAAGCGCCGGTCCAGGTGGATTTTGATCATCTGCCCCGGCACATCGCGATCATCATGGACGGCAACGGCCGCTGGGCCAAGCGCCGGGGATTGCCCCGCACCGCGGGCCACGCCGCCGGGGCGGAGACCTTCCGTACCATTGCCACCTACTGCCAGAAGATTGGGCTGGAGTATCTGACAGTGTACGCCTTTTCCACCGAAAACTGGAAGCGACCCCTGGAGGAGGTCTCGGCCATCATCGGGCTGCTGAAAAAGTATCTGCTGGAGTCCATCGAAAAGATGGAGAAGGACAAGATCCGGCTGCACTTTTTCGGTGACCTGGACGCCCTGCCCCCGGAGCTGCGGGAGCTCACCGTCCGTACCGACGACATCTCCACCCGGTATGAGGGTATGCAGGTCAACGTATGCTTCAACTACGGCGGTCGGGATGAGATTGTCCGGGCGGCCCGGGCCTTTGCCGCCGACTGCGCGGCGGGGAAGCGGCGGCCGGAGGCGCTTACGGAGGAGGATTTTTCCGGCTATCTCTATTCCGCCGGAGTGCCCGACCCTGACCTGGTGATCCGGCCCAGCGGAGAGATCCGGATCTCCAACTTCCTGCTGTGGCAGTCGGCCTACGCCGAGTTCTACTATACCGACGTGCTGTGGCCCGACTTTTCCAAGGAAGAGCTGCACAAGGCCATTGCGGCCTATCAGGGGCGCTCCCGCCGTTTTGGAGGTGTCTGAGTGGTTAAGCGAATCATGGTTGCGGTGGTATGCATCCCTCTGCTTGGCCTTGCGGTCTACTGGGTTTCTCCCAGCTATCCGGTCATTATGCCTGTGCTGGTGGCCGGCCTGTCCATGATCGCCGTGCATGAAGCTCTCTGGTCCACCGGCTTTCTCAAACACGCCCGGATCTCCTGCTATTCCATCATCATGGCCGGCCTGATCCCCTTTTGGGTGTACTATGACGGCAAGCAGCTCCCCGCCATGGCGGGGATGTTCCTCTACGTGTTCATCCTCTTCTGCGAGGCCATCGGCAGCCAGAAGCGCATCACCCTGGAAAAGCTGGGCGGAGCGGTGTTCCTCACCTTGGTGATCCCCTATTTCTTGTCCTCCATCCTGCGCATCCGCATGATGGGGTACTGGCAGGCCCTCATCGTGCTTCCCTTTGAGATCGCCTTCCTCAGTGACGCCTTTGCCCTCTTTGCGGGTATGGCCTTTGGCAAGCACAAGCTGGCCCCCCAGCTCTCCCCCAAAAAGACGGTGGAGGGCGCCATCGGCGGGTTTGCCGGGGCGGTGGTGTGCACGGTGATTTTCGGCGTTGTGCTCCAGCTGGGCTTCTCCATGGAGGTCAACTACTTTTACTTGGCTCTCTACGGCGCTCTGGGCAGCGTGGTCTCCCAGATCGGGGACCTGTCCTTTTCCTATATCAAGCGGGAGTACGGCATCAAGGACTTCGGCAACATCTTCCCCGGGCACGGCGGCGTGCTGGACCGCTTTGACAGCGTGATCTTCTGTGCCCCCCTGGTGGAGCTGCTGCTCTGCCTCCTGCCCGCGATCGGAGGCTGACTATGAACAAATGTATCTCTCTGCTGGGCTCCACTGGCTCCATCGGGCGGCAATCACTGGAGGTGATTGCCGCCTCTGGCATGAAGGTAGCCGCGCTCACCGCCAACCGGGACGTGGCCCGGCTGGAGGAACAGTGCCGGCAGTTCCGTCCGGCCCTGGCGGTGATGATGGACCCCGCCGCCGCTGCCGACCTGCGGCTCCGGCTGGCTGACACCCCCATCCAGGTGGCCCAGGGCATGGAGGGCCTGGTGGAGGCCGCATCCCTGGAGGAGGCGGACACCGTTCTCACCGCCGTGGTGGGTATGGTGGGCCTGCGCCCCACCCTGGCCGCCGTGCGGGAAGGGAAACGGATCGCCCTGGCCAACAAGGAGACCCTGGTGTGCGCCGGGGAACTGGTGATGGAGGAAGCCCAGATCCATGGGGCGGAGATCGTGCCGGTGGACTCGGAGCACTCGGCCATCTTCCAATGCCTCCAGGGCTGCAAGGACAGAGGAGAGGTGAAACGCCTCATCCTCACCGCCTCTGGCGGCCCCTTCTTTGGCTGGAAGAAGGAGGATATCGCCGCCGCCACGGTGGAACAGGCCCTGAAGCACCCAAACTGGTCCATGGGGGCCAAGATCACTGTGGACTCGGCCACCCTGATGAACAAGGGACTGGAATTCATCGAGGCCATGCGGCTCTACCGGATGCCCCCGGAGAAGATCTCTATCGTAGTCCACCGGGAGAGCATCATCCACTCCCTGGTGGAATACTGTGATAATGCCATCCTGGCCCAGTTGGGTGTGCCCGACATGCGCCTGCCCATCCAGTACGCCCTCACCTGGCCTGCCCGGACTGCAGGGGTGGCTACCCCTCTGGACCTGCTGCGCTGCCCGCCCCTGACCTTCTGTGAGCCCGACTACGACGCATTTCCCTGCCTGGGGCTGGCTCTGGGGGCCGCCCGCACCGGCGGCACCGCCACCGCCATCCTCAACGGTGCCAATGAGGCGGCGGTAGGCCTGTTCCTGGCGGGGAAGATCCCCTTCGGGGAGATCGCCAGGCGGGTGGAGCACGCCCTGGCCGCCGTGCCGGTGGTCCCTGCCCACGACCTGGAGGCCGTACTGGAGGCGGACCGGGCCGCCAGAGCCGCTGCAATGTTCTGATATGAGGTGTCTATGACCGTATTTTCCATCGTTCTCATCATTATTTTCTTTGGCCTGCTCATCGCCATCCATGAATTTGGCCACTTTGTGGCCGCCAAAGCCCTGGGGGTGAAGGTCAACGAGTTCGCCATCGGTATGGGGCCCAAGCTGCTCTCCGCTCAGAAAGGAGAGACCCTTTACACCTGGCGGGCCCTGCCCATCGGCGGCTTCTGCGCCATGGAGGGGGAGGGGGAATCCTCTGACGATCCCCGGGCCTTTGGCAACAAGCCGGGCTGGAAGAAGCTCATCATCCTGGCTGCCGGAGCCTTTATGAACTTTGTGGCCGGGTTGGTCATTATCCTGATCATCATGGTAGCGGCAGGCAGCCCCGCCATGCCGGTGTTCACCGGGGTGATGGAGGGGGCGGAGGCGGTACTGGACACCGGCCTCCAGCCTGGAGACCAGCTCTACACCATCGACGGCCACCGGATCTACTTCCAGACCGACGCCTTCCTCTTTCTGGAGCGGGGGGGGGAGGACGTGGACGTGGTGGTCCTCCGGAACGGGGAGAAGGTGGACCTTGGCACCATTCACCTGCCTTACCGTCAGCTCACCGACGAGACCGGCCAGCAGGTGGAAAAGCGTGGGATCTATATCGGCCAGTTCCGGGAGAACAATCTGTTCACCATCCTGCAAAACACCTGGTATCAGGCGGTAGACTACGTCCGCCTGGTATGGATGGGTCTGGGCGATCTGATCACCGGGGCCATGGGCCTGCGGGAGCTGTCCGGGCCCATCGGCATCGTGGCCATGGCCGGGGACGTGGGAGAGGCCGGGGCGGCGGTGGCCGGGCTCTTTGGAGCGGTTATCAACATTTTGGACTTCACCGCTCTCATCGCCATCAACCTGGCGGTGATGAACCTGCTGCCCATCCCCGCTCTGGACGGAGGACAGATCCTCTTTGTGTTCGTGGGGTGGGTATACCGCCTCATCACCCGGCGGAAGATCAACGAGAAGTACCTGGGCTATGTGAACGCCGTGGGCCTGTGCTGCCTGCTGGCCCTGATGGCGATAGTGGCTGTCAGCGACGTGGTAAAGCTGTTCTGAAGGAGGGGGCACGGGAGAACCTGTGCCCCCCATACCAATGCTAAGGGAGGAACCTATGACCAGACAGATCCTTGTGGGGGGCGTGCCGGTAGGGGGCGGTGCTCCCGTGACCATTCAGTCCATGTGCAACACCCGCACCGACGATGTGGCGGCCACTGTGGCCCAGATTCACCGGCTGGAGGAGGCCGGCTGCCAGATCATCCGGGTGGCGGTGCCCGACCGGGCGGCCGCCAACGCGGTGGGGGAGATCCGCCGCCAGATTCACATCCCCCTGGTGGTGGACATCCACTTCGACTACCGGCTGGCCCTGGCCTGTGTGGAGTCGGGGTGCGACGCCGTGCGCATCAACCCGGGCAATATCGGCGGGGAGGACCGGGTGGAAGCGGTGGCCAAGGCATGTAAAGCCAAAGGCCTTCCCATCCGCATTGGGGTCAACGGAGGCTCTCTGGAGAAGCCTCTGCTGGCCAAATACGGCGGGGTCACCCCTGAGGCCCTGGTGGAGTCAGCCTTCGGCCACATCGCCCTGCTGGAGAAGTATGATTTCCACGATATCTGCGTATCTTTAAAGTCCTCGTCGGTAGCCACCACCATGGCAGCCTACAAGCTGATGAGTGAGAAAAGTGATTATCCTTTACATCTGGGGGTCACCGAGACAGGTACCATCCGCATGGGCACCATCAAGTCGGCCATTGGCATCGGTGGCCTGTTGGCCCTGGGCATCGGGGACACCCTGCGGGTCTCCCTCTCCGCCGACCCGGTGGAGGAGGTGTATGCCGCCCGGGACATTTTGAAGGCCCTGGGTATGGCGGACAACGAGCCCAATCTGATTTCCTGTCCCACCTGCGGCCGCACCCGCATCGACCTGATCGGCCTGGCCCATCAGGTGGAGGCGCGGCTGAAGGGAGTCCACAAGCCCATTACCGTGGCGGTGATGGGCTGCGTGGTCAACGGTCCCGGAGAGGCCGCCGCCGCCGACGTGGGCATCGCCGGGGGCGACGGGGAGGGCCTGCTCTTCCGCAAGGGAGAGATCGTAAAAAAGGTGCCCCAGGACCAGCTGGTGGACCAGCTGTTTGCCCTCATCGACCAACTGTAAGCAGGAGCGTTTTTTATGCCGCAAGCACAAAAGATCCCATTTCTCAAGCTGTTTTCCGCCTGGCGGCCCGGCCCTGAGCTGGCCGGACTGGTGGAGGGCTACCTGGTGACCCAGGCGGTCATTGACAAGCACGTTCGGTCTATCCGGGCCACGGTGGAGTGTGCCGCCCCGCCGGGGGAGGAGCTGCGCCGTACCATTGAGCGCAGCATCGCCCTGGCCTATCGGGTGGAGCAGGTGGCCCTGGAGGTGGTAGGGGCCCAGCCAGCAGCCCAGACGGCCCCGACTCAGTCCGTCCAGCCGGAGCAATCCGTGCCTCCGGCTCAGCCGGAGCCCGCCCCGGCCCTCCAGGACGAGGCTTCTGCCGCTTTCCGCCGTACCGAGGAGATCCGCCGTCAGGCCCTGGCCAAGCTGAAAACCGCCAAACCCGCCCCCAAAAAGGAGGGAAAGGGAGCTCCCAAAGGCAAGCTGATCTACGGCCGCCATGAGATCAAAAAGCTCCCCACCCCCATGTCCCAGCTGGAGCTGGACATGGGGGCGGTCATCGTGGAGGGGGACGTGTTCGCCATCGACCACCGGGAGCTGAAAAAGCGGGAGGCCTGGGTGGTGTCCTTTGACGTGACCGATTACACCGGCGCGGTGCGGGTGAACAAATTCTTCCCCGGAGACGAGGGGAAGGGCATCGTGGACGGAGTGAAGAAGGGACAGCGGCTGCTCATCCAGGGCAAGCTGAACATTGACCGGTTCACCGGGGACATGGTATTGGAGCCCTACGCCATTATGGAGTCCAGCCGGACGGAGCGGGTAGACGACGCCCCGGAGAAGCGGGTGGAGCTCCACCTGCACACCAACATGTCGGCCATGGACGCCCTTACCGCCGTGGGCTCCAAAATGGACTCCCCCATCGGGGTGGACAAGAACGTGGTGAAGCGGGCGGAGCGGTGGGGCCACCGGGCTATTGCCATTACCGACCACGGAGTGGCCCATTCCTTCCCCAACGCCTGGCACTCCGCCAAGAAGATCAAGATCCTCTACGGGGTGGAGGCCTACTACATCAACGACGTGGACGACCGGGTAGTGGTTCACGGAGAGCTGGATCAGGATTTTTCCCAGGACGTAGTGTGCTTTGACATCGAGACCACCGGCCTGGACAAGCGTACCGACAAGATCACCGAAATCGGGGCGGTGGTGCTGCGGGACGGGGAAGTGGTGGAGCAGTTCTCCACCTTTGCCGACCCGGAGCGGCCCCTCACCCGGGAGATCACCGAGCTCACTGGTATTACCGACCAGATGCTGGAGGGAGCCCCCTCCCAGGCTGAGGCGGTGAACGCCTTTCTGGACTTTGTGGGAGACCGGCCCCTGGCCGCCCACAACGCCGAGTTCGACATGGGCTTTATTGCTGAGGCCTGTCGCCGGATGGGCCGGTCCTTTGAAAATACCTCCATCGACAGCCTGATTTTAGCTCAGAACCTGTTGCCCCAGCTGTCCAAGTACAAGCTGGACGTGGTAGCCGCCCATCTGAACCTGCCCGCCTTCAACCATCACCGGGCCTATGACGACGCCGCCACGGTGGGCTATATGCTGGTGCCTTTCTTCCAAATGCTGCGGGACCAGGGAGTCCACTCTCTTCAGCAGATCAACCCTGCCATGGTCAAGCTCCGTTCCGGAGGCAAGGCCAAGCGGCAACCAAAGCACCTCATTGTGCTGGCCAAGAATCAGCTGGGCCTGCGCAACCTCTATAAACTGATTTCCGCCTCCTACCTGGACCACTTCAAGCGTTATCCCATCATGCCCAAGAGCCTCATCGACCAGAACCGGGAGGGCCTCATCATCGGTTCGGCCTGTGAGGCGGGGGAGCTCTTCCAGGCCATTGTCAAGCGAAAGGACTGGGGGGAGCTGAAGCGCATCGCCTCCTGGTACGATTTCCTGGAGATCCAGCCCCTGTGCAACAACGCCTTTATGCTGCGTAAGGGCATGGTGAAGAGTCAGGAGGATCTGCGTGACTTCAACCGGACGGTGGTGGCCCTGGGAGATGCCCTGGACAAGCCGGTGTGCGCCACCGGGGACGTCCATTTCCTGGACCCGGAGGACGAGATCTACCGCCACATCCTGCTGGCCTCCAAGGGCTTTGACGACGCCGACTCGCCCCTGCCCCTTTACTTCAAGACGACTCAGGAGATGCTGGATGAGTTCTCCTATCTGGGGAAGGAGAAGGCTTACGAGGTGGTAGTGCGCAACACCAATCTGGTGGCCGACTGGTGCGAAGATGTGGTACCTCTGCCCCAGGGCCTCTTCGCCCCCAAGATCGAAAACTCCGCGGAAGAGCTCACCCGTCTGGTGTGGGATAAAGCCCACTCCCTCTACGGGGAGGACCCCCCTCAGATCGTGGTGGACCGCATCAATGCCGAGCTGGGGGATATCATCAAGTGCAAGTACGACGTGATTTACATGTCCGCTCAGAAGCTGGTGCAGGATTCCCTGGACCACGGCTATCTGGTGGGCTCCCGAGGCTCGGTGGGCTCCTCTCTCGTGGCCTTCATGTCAGGGATCACGGAAGTAAACTCCCTGCCCCCGCACTATCGCTGCCCAAAGTGCAAGCACGCCGACTTTGACGCCGCCAAGGAGCTGGGGATCGGCTGCGGGGCGGATATGCCCGACGCCGTCTGCCCGGTGTGTGGCGCCCCATACGAAAAGGACGGCTTCAATATCCCCTTTGAGACCTTCCTGGGCTTTGGCGGCGACAAGGTGCCCGATATCGACCTGAACTTTTCGGGCGAGTACCAGGCCAACGCCCATCGCTATACCTTTGAATTGTTTGGGCAGACCCACGTGTTCCGGGCGGGTACCATCGGTACCGTAAAGGACAAGATCGCCTTTGGCTATGTAAAGCACTACCTGGACGATCACGGGATGACCGGCACCCGGGCGGAGGAGAACCGGCTGTCCCTGGGGTGCAGCGGGGTAAAGCGCACCACCGGCCAGCACCCCGGCGGCATGGTGGTCATCCCCCAGAACCGGGAGATTTACGACTTCTGTCCGGTGCAGCACCCCGCCGACGACCCCAACAGCGACATTATCACCACTCATTTTGAATACCATTCCATGGAGTCCAACCTGCTCAAGCTGGACATGCTTGGTCACGATGATCCCACCATGATCCGCATGCTCCAGGATCTCACCGGGGTGGACCCCCAAAAGATCCCTCTGGACGACAAGGACACCATGAGTATCTTTACCTCCTCCAAGGTGCTGGGCTTTGAGGACGACCCCATCCTGGGCCCCACCGGTGCCGTGGCCATCCCCGAGTTCAACACCAAGTTCACCCGAGGCATGCTGGTGGACACCCAGCCCCATGAGTTTGACATTCTGCTCCGCCTGTCCGGATTCTCCCACGGCACCGACGTGTGGCTGGGTAACGCCCGGGACCTGGTGGTGGACCAAGGCATCCCGGTAGGCCAGGCTATCGGCTGCCGGGACGATATCATGATTTTCCTCATCTCCTGCGGTATGCCGGAAAAGCGTTCCTTCAAGATCATGGAGGCGGTACGAAAGGGGAGAGGGCTTCCTGAGGGGGCGGAGGAGGAGATGAAGGCCGCTGGGGTGCCCGACTGGTACATTGGCTCCTGCAAGAAGATCAAGTACCTCTTCCCCAAGGCCCATGCCGTGGCCTACGTGATGATGGCCTTCCGTATCGCCTGGTTCAAGGTCCACCATCCCCTGGCCTTCTATGCCGCCTTCTTTTCTATCCGAGCCAAGGCTTTTGACGCCACCTGTATGTGTATGGGTATGGACGTGTGCAAGGCCAAGATGAAGGAGATCGAGAGCAAGGAAAAGCCCACCCCGGTGGAAGAGGACACTCTGGTTACCCTGGAGGTGGTGTACGAGTTCTATCTCCGGGGCTTTACCTTTGAACGGATGGATCTCTACCGCTCTCACGCGGTGAATTTTCTCCCGGATGTGGAGAAGGGCACCCTGCTGCCTCCCTTTACCTCCATCCCAGGCCTGGGGGAGACGGCGGCTCTGTCCATCATGGAGCAGCGCAAGGGCAAGGAGTTCATCTCCATCGAAGAGTTTTCCGCCGCCTGCCCCAAGGTGTCCAAGACCCATATCGAGCAGCTCAAGGCCGTGGGGGCCCTGGACGGCATGCCGGATACGAGCCAGATCACGCTGTTTGACGGTCTGTTCTGAGTCCCGCCTTTCTATATTATATAAAGAAGGGGCTGCCGCGGCAGCCCCTTTTCTCTTGACAAAGGAGAAGCTATATAGTATAGTAGCGTGGTAAAGCGTAAAAGTAAGGGAGTGTTCCCATGAGTATCATTATCAATACCCCCGAGGGCACCCGGGACCGACTGTTCGCCGAGTGCCAGGAGCGCCGGCAGGTCCAGGCCCGGCTCACCCGGCTGTTCCGCCAGCGGGGCTTTCTGGAGGTGTCCACCCCGGACACCGAATTCTATGATCTGTTCGCCCTATCGGGCAGCGCCATCTCCCAGGAGCGCATGATCAAGGTGAGCGACCCCAGCGGCAAGTTTTGCGTCATGCGTCCCGACTCCACCACCCCCATCGCCCGGGTGGCGGCCACCAAGCTGAAGGCGGTGGCCCTGCCTCAGCGGCTGTACTACGACCAGACGGTATACCGGGCCAACCCCGCTCACAACGGGGGCAGCCGGGAGATTCCCCAGTGCGGGGTGGAGCTCATCGGGGCCAAGGGGAAGAAGGCGGACCTGGAGATTATCGTCACCGCCATTGACGCCCTGCGCTCCTGCGGGGCCCCAAAGTTCCATGTGGAGCTGGGCCACGCTGGATATTTTCGGGAGCTGGCCGGCCGGCTGGAGCTGGAGGAGGAGAAGGTGGAGGAGATGCGCGCCCTCATCGAGGGGAAGAACTTCGCCGCCCTCACCGATTTCCTGGCTCCCTACGCCGGCAACCCGGCCAGCGCCGCCCTGGCCCGGCTGAGCCGGCTCTTCGGCGGGGCGGAGGTGCTGGGACAGGCGGAGAAGCTGGCGGGCAAGACCCCGGCGGTGGACTATCTCTCCGACCTGTACGACGAGCTGTCCGCCGCGGGCTACGGCCAGTACATCCGCTTTGACCTGGGCATGGTCCATCAGATCGACTACTACACCGGAGTAGTGTTCCGGGGCTACGTGGAGGGGGCGGGGGACGCCGTCCTCTCCGGCGGCCGGTACGACAACCTGGTGGGGGTGTTCGGCCGGGAAGCCCAGGCTACCGGCTTCGCTGTGGATGTGGACGCGGTGGCCCGCACCCTGCCGGAGCTCTCCCCGCCGGTGCTGCGCACCGTGGTCCACTACGAGCCGGGCTACCTGGCCCAGGCCCTGGAGGCGGTGGACACCCGCCCCGCCGGCACCAGCGAGCTCTCCCCCTGCCGCACCCTGGAGTCCAGTCTGAACCTGGCCCGGGACAAGGGAGCGGAGACCGTGCTGGTCTTTGACAAGGACGGAGAAAGGACGGTGCGGGTATGAGTGAGCGTTTGAGAATCGCCATCACCAAGGGCCGCCTGCTGGACAAGAGCGTGGAGCTCTTTGAGGCCGTTGGGCTGGACTGTTCCCCCATCAAGGACCCGGGTCGGCGGTTGGTCCACTGCGTGCCCAACTACCCCCTGGACGCAGTGCTGGCCAAAGCCCCCGACGTGATCACCTACGTGGAGCACGGAGTGTGCGACCTGGGTATCGTGGGCAAGGATACCATCCTGGAAAAGGGGGGCTCCTTCTACGAGGTGCTGGACCTGGGCTTCGGCAAGTGCCGGTTCGCCCTGGCGGTGAAAGAGGGGAGCGACTTCTACGGTACCTACAAGACCCGGCGCATTGCCTCCAAGTACCCGGAGGTGACCCGGGCCTTCTTCGAGAAGAAGGGCATGGACGTGGACATCATCAAGATCGAGGGTAGTGTGGAGCTGGCCCCCATCCTGGATCTGGCCGACGCCATCGTGGACATCGTGGAGACCGGGGCCACCCTGAAGGCCAACGGCCTGGTGCCCATCGAGGACGTGGCCCAGGTGTCCGCCCGGCTCATTGTGAACACCGCCAGCATGAAGCTGTACAAGGACGAGATCGCGGACCTGATCGCCCGGTGCGAGGGAGAATTGGAGAGACGGAAATGATACAGATCGTAAAAGCCGACGGCGCGGCCGAGAAAGTGGTCATGGCCGCCATGAAGGCCCGGGCAGCCCAGGCCAACCAGGCCATTGACGCCGCTGTGGCAGAGATTTTAAATACTGTAAAGGAAAAAGGCTTTGCCGCAGTGGAAGAGTATTCTCTTCGCTTTGACAAGGCTGCTCCCCGGGAGCTGACCCGGGAGGAGCTGGACCAGGCCTATACCCGCTGTCCGAAGGAGCTCATCGCCGCCCTGGAGCGGGCGGCGGCCAACATCCGGGACTACAATGAAAAGCTGCTCACCCGTACCCTGGAGTGGACCTCTCCCGACGGAGGGGTGGTGGGCCGGATCGTCCGGGGCCTGACCCGGGTGGGCATTTACGTGCCCGGCGGTACCGCCGCCTACCCCAGCAGCGTGCTGATGAACGCGGTGCCCGCCAAGGTGGCGGGGGTGGAGGAGATCATCATGGTGACCCCGCCCACCGAAAACCTCAACGACGCGGTGCTGGCCGCCGCCAAAATCGCCGGGGTGGACCGGGTCATCGCCGTGGGTGGGGCCCAGGCGGTGGCCGCCCTCACCTACGGGGCTGGCTTCATCCCCCGGGTGGACAAGCTGGTGGGCCCCGGCAATGCCTACGTGGCCGCCGCCAAGCGGATGGCCTATGGCAAGCTGGACATCGACATGGTGGCCGGCCCCTCGGAGGTGCTGGTCATTGCCGATGGCAAGGCCGACCCCAAATTCGTGGCCGCCGACCTGCTGAGCCAGGCGGAGCACGACAAGCTGGCCTCCGCCGTGCTGCTCACCGATTCTATGGCGCTGGCCCAGGCGGTGGACGCTGAGATCGTCCGCCAGACCGGCTATCTCAGCCGCTCCGAGATCATGGAGTGCTCCCTGCGGGACTTCGGCTGCGCCATCGTGTGTGAGACCTTGGCCGATTGCGCCGCCCTGGCCAACGAGATCGCCCCGGAGCACCTGGAGATCATGACGGAGGACCCCCGGGCCCTTCTGCCTGAGATCAAGAACGCCGGGGCTGTATTCCTGGGAGCCTGGTCTCCGGAGCCCCTGGGGGACTACCTGGCCGGGCCCGACCACGTGCTGCCTACCAGCGGCACCGCCCGGTTCTTCTCTCCCCTCAGCGTGGATAGCTTCCTCAAGACCATGAGCGTCATCCAGTATGACCAGGCCAGCCTGGCCCCCATCAAGGACCAGATCATCACCCTGGCCCGGAGCGAAAAACTCACCGCCCACGCCAATTCCATCCAGGTGCGGTTTGAAGCGTAGGGGCCGATGTCCCCATCGGCCCGCCCGAAAGGAGCAGAAACCATGAGAACAGCCCAACTGAGCCGGGCCACCAAGGAGACCCAGATCAGCCTCACCCTTAATCTGGAGGGGGGAGCGGTGGAGATCTCTACCGGCATCGGCTTTTTTGACCATATGCTCACCGCCTTTGCCTTTTATGGCGGGCTGGGGTTGGAGCTATCCGTAAAGGGAGACCTGGAGGTGGATGGTCACCACACCGTGGAGGATGTGGGAATCGTCCTGGGTCAGGCCGTGAAAGAGGCACTGGGAGACCGGAAGGGCATCCGGCGGTACGCTTCCGCTTTCATTCCCATGGACGAGGCCCTGTGCTTTACCGCCCTGGACTTCTCCAACCGGCCCTTCCTGGTGTTTGACGCCCAGATGCCCCAGCCCATGATCGGGGCCTACGACTCCTGTCTCACCGAGGAGTTCATGCGGGCCTTTGCAGTGAACAGTGGTTTGACTTTACATATGAAGTGCCACTATGGAAAGAATGCCCACCACATCACCGAGGCCCTGTTCAAGTCCCTTGGTGTGGCGGTGAAGGAGGCGGTGGCGGTCACCGGCACCGGCGTTACCTCTACCAAGGGGGTGCTGTGATGGGCTATACCGCAGTTGTGGATTACGGCGTGGGCAACCTGAAAAGCGTCACCAACGCCATGCACTATCTGGGTTTGAAAACTTGTATCACCAGCGACCCCAAGGAGCTGGAGCTGGCTGACGCCATCATCCTGCCCGGAGTGGGGGCCTTCCCGGATGCGGCGGACAAACTGCGGGGGCCTGGTCTGGATGAGGTGCTCATTGCCCAGGCCCGACGCAAGCCTATTTTGGGCATCTGCCTGGGAATGCAGCTGCTCTTTGACCGGGGCGAAGAGGTGCGGGAGTGTAAAGGCCTTTCCCTTGTGGGCGGCTGTGTCCGTAAGATCGAAACCGATCTGAAGCTGCCCCACATTGGCTGGAACAGCCTGAGCTTTCCCAATGCGTCCCCCCTGTTTGCCGGGGTGGAGGAGGGCAGCTATGTCTACTTTGTCCACTCCTTCTGCGGTGTGGCCACCGATTCGGCCACCGTCATCGCCGCCACCGACTACGGTGGGCCGGTGACGGCGGCGGTACAGAAGGGCAACGTGTACGGCTGCCAGTTCCACCCGGAGAAGAGCGGCGAGGTGGGCCTGCAAATTCTGAAAAACTTCGGAGGGCTGAACAGATGATTTTGTTTCCCGCCATTGACTTGAAAGACGGTAAGGCGGTTCGCCTTTACAAAGGAGATTTCGCAACGGCCCACCAGGTGGCGGACGACCCGCTGGTTACTGCCAGGGCCTTTTATGAGGCCGGCGCCCGGCACATCCACATGGTGGACCTGGATGGGGCCCGCAGTGGAGCCCGGCAGAACGGCGCTATCGTAGAGGCGGTGGCCCGGAGCTCCGGCCTGAAGGTGGAGCTGGGGGGCGGCATCCGCTCCATGGCCGATCTGGAGGCGGTCTTTGCCCTGGGGGTGTGGCGGTGTGTCATCGGCTCCGCCGCCGTGAGCCATCCGGAATTTGTGGCGGAGGCGGTGGCCCGATATGGCGAGCGCATCGCGGTGGGCATCGACGCCATGGACGGTATCGTCAAGACCTCCGGATGGGAGCAGTCCTCCGGCCTCGATTACCTGGACTTTGCCAAGTCCATGGAGGCAATGGGTGTAAAGACAATTATCTTTACGGATATCGCCACCGACGGCATGCTGTCCGGCCCCTCCTTTGACCGACTGGCGGCCCTGCAAAAGGCGGTGGACTGCCAGATCGTGGCCTCCGGCGGGGTGTCCTCCAATGAAGATCTGTCCAGACTGGATGGGATGGACTTGTATGGGGCCATCATCGGCAAGGCCTATTACGCCGGTACAGTGGACCTGGCCCAGGCGGTAAAGGAGGCGGGAGCGCAGTGTTAGCCAAGCGTATCATCCCCTGCCTGGACGTGCGGGACGGCCGGGTGGTGAAGGGGGTCAACTTCGTCAATATCCGGGACGCCGGTGACCCGGTGGAACTGGCCAAATACTACTCCGACCAGGGGGCCGACGAGATCGTGTTCCTGGACATCACCGCCACCAGCGACGCCCGGGATACCGTGGCCGACGTGGTGGAGCGCACCGCCGCCCAGGTGTTCGTTCCCCTGACGGTGGGGGGCGGTATCCGCA
Source organism: Pseudoflavonifractor phocaeensis (assembly GCF_016901955.1). Lineage (GTDB taxonomy): Bacteria > Bacillota > Clostridia > Oscillospirales > Oscillospiraceae > Flavonifractor > Flavonifractor phocaeensis_A. Next base: position 26,482 of record NZ_JACJLC010000012.1, on the reverse strand, counting down.
CCCTGGAGGATTTTCAGCGGTTGCTCCGGGCGGGGGCAGACAAAATTTCGGTGAACTCCGCCGCCGTGGCCCGGCCGGAGCTTATTTCTGAGGCGGCGGAGCGGTTCGGCTCCCAGTGCGTGGTGCTGGCGGTGGATGCCCGGGCCCGAGGGGACGGCACCTGGGAGGTGGTGGTGGCCGGCGGGCGGAAGCCCACCGGCATCGACCTCATTCAGTGGGTGAAGCAGGGCGAGGCCCTGGGGGCGGGAGAGATCCTGCTCACCTCCATGGACGCTGACGGCACCAAGGCGGGCTTTGACCTGGCCATGACAAAGGCAGTCACCGATGCAGTGTCCATCCCCGTCATCGCCTCCGGCGGCTGCGGCTCCCTGGCCCATTTCGCGGAAGTGTTCCGGGAGACCAACTGCGACGCCGCCCTGGCGGCCTCCCTGTTCCACTTTGGGGAATTGACAGTACCCCAGGTGAAGGAGTATCTTGGAGAAGAGGGAATCCCGGTCCGATAGAGACAGAAGGGGGGAGCCACCATGTTGGACGATATTTTCAGGCAGATCCGTCAGGAGCTGGAGGGCGCCGTGCCCAACCGGCTGGCGGGCGCCGGCACCACCACGCCCTGGCGGGGGAACAAAAAGCAGCAAAAGCGGAAGGTGAACGACCGCCCCCTGCCCAAAGCCACCCAGCCCGGTACCAAGCTCACCGCCCGGCGGGACCGCCGGGGAGAGGACCCCTGGGACTGGGTGGAGGAGAAGCCCCCCTGGGAATTTTGAGGTGAATGTCATGTTTGATCTGGATCAGCTGTTCCAGAAGTCCGATTTGATCCCCATCATCATCCAGGATGTACATACCCTGGAGGTTTTGATGCTGGGCTTTACCAACAAAGAGGCGGTGGAGCTGACCCTTAAAACCAAGACCGCCTGGTTTTGGTCCCGCAGCCGGCAGAAGCTGTGGAACAAGGGGGAGAGCTCGGGCCACTTCCTCCATGTGAAGAAGATGGTCACCGACTGCGACACCGACACTCTGCTCTACCTCTGCGACCCGGTGGGGCCTACCTGCCACACTGGGGCAAAGAGCTGCTTTTTCAACAACATTTGGGAGGAAACACCATGAGCGATACCATTCTGCACGACCTGTACCAGGTGGTGCTGGGCCGTAAGAGCGATCCCCAGGAGGGGTCCTACACCTGCTACCTGTTTGACAAAGGCCTGGACAAGATCCTGAAGAAGGTGGGGGAGGAGTGCTCCGAGACCATCATTGCCGCCAAAAACGGCAAGCAGGAGGAGACGGTGGGGGAGATCTCCGATCTGATCTACCACCTGATGGTGATGATGGCGCACCAGAACATCCCCCTGGACGCGGTGATGGCCGAGCTGGAGCGGCGCAGCCACAAGATCGGCAATCTGAAGCAGATGAAAACCGTGGATCACGAGACCTGAGAGGGGGACTGCCCCGGTGAAACGGAGAGGACAGCTTGCCGCTGCGGTGAGCTGCGGGCTGGCGGCGGCGATGTGGACCATCGGCGCTGTGGCCGCTCTGAGCGCCGGCGTGGAGGGCGTCTCGGCGGTCCTGTTGGTGGTATGCGCCGGGGTGTGGATCGGGGCCTTCCTGGTCAACCTGCGGCGGTACCTCAAAGGTACATAAAAAAGGTTCCAAAATAGCGGGGCGTCACCACCATGGGTGACGCCCCGCTGATTTTTTGGAACAGGTCCGCTACCGCCCGGGCGTTTGGGGATAGGGCTTGCTCACATTGGTTCGTCCCAGGATATAGTCAGTGGAGGTTTGATAAAAGTCCGCCAGAGCCAGCAGATGGATCACGGGAATGGTCTGAAAGCCCCGCTCATAACGGGAATACACCGTCTGACTGATGCCCAGCACCTGGGCGATATCCTTCTGATACAGATCCCTGTCCTCTCTGAGATCCCGCAGCCGCTGAAAATGCATCGCTTTGCCCCCCTTGCAATAGTACTTATGAATACTATTGACAATACAACAGGTTCTCATTAGAATGTTTGATACAGTACTTGTAAGTACTATATAGAAGGGCATGATGGAACTATATCAGGAAATACTGGCTCACATTTTGCAGAATACGACCGTAAATATCTCTTTTCCGGAGTTGTCATGGGATATCAGTTCTCTCGTGGAGCAAAGATGTTACCAGGCGATGCAAAAAATTCAGGCGATCCTGAAAAATGATCGCCTGGATGATGCGGAATGTTTTCAAAAAATCGAAGAGATCGTGCGCGTATTTGAGGATTTGGGCAGTGGGTGCGGGACAAGACACGATTTTGGGTAAAGGATATGTCGTAGGGGCGCACACTGTGCGCCCGCACCTCTATTTCTGCCCGTAGGTGACAAACAGGGTATACAGCCGGCTGAGGGTGTTCCAGCTGTCCTGGTCCAGGACACCGGTCTGGGGCTGTCCCTCCAACCCCTGGAGCCAGCGGAGGTTGTGCTGGGTAGCGGCATCGTTGATTCCGGTGACCTGGCCCGGTTCCACCCCGTCCAGCAGCCGGGACAGCGCCAGGAACATGGACTGGGCCAGATAAAGGTGGACGCTGTCCCCCTCCGGCGGCACGGAGTACTCCCCGCCGGGGTAGGACCGGAGGGGGAGGGCCTGCCGGGCCAGGGTCTGGAGGTATAGGGCGGCGATGGCGTCCCAGGTGGCCTGGTTCACCCGTCCGGTAACTGGGGGAAAGAATTCCCGCTGGAAGAGCATCACCGCCTCCAGAGTGGGTTCCCCGAAGACTCCGTCGGGCGTGAGGCGGGGAAGAAAGGGATATTGGAAGGACAGGGCCCGCAGCATGGTCTGTAGACTGCGGACGGGCTGCCCAATGAGCCGGAGCTGTTGGGTGGAAAACATAATGACCTCCTGTCAGTCGGCAGAGCCCAGAGTAAGGGCCCGGCCGGGGAACTGGGTCAGGCCGGTGGCCTGGCTGTCGGGCAAATCCGGGCGGAAGGCGGGGGGGATCACGTTGGTATAGGTCTCCACCGTGTCCACGATGCCGGCGTAGAGCAGATAGAGGGCCTTCCAGGTGTTGGGGCCCATGATCCCGTCCTGGGGCAGTCCGCTCATCCTCTGGAGGGCGACCACCGCGTTTTTGGTGGCGGGACCGTAAATCCCGTCGATGGCTACCGAAGGGATGTTGGGGTAGAACTCAGCCACTACGTTGAGCACATATTGCACCGTCCGCACACTGTCCCCCCTGGCCCCCTCCGCCAGCACATTGGGGAAGGGCTGGCCTCCGCTGCCTGGGTAGTAGGTCTGGCCCTGGCTGATGAGCTCCGCCAGGTCCAATACTCCCACATAGAGGAATACCATCTTATACCAAGTTCCGTTGCCCACGATGCCGTCGGCGGTCAGATCAAAGATCTGCTGGAATTTTTTTACTGCGTTTTCGGTGGCTGAACCGAAGATCCCATCCACGGGGTAGATTTTGGGAATGGCGGGGTAGTCCTGACTGATCCGATTGAGCATCACCTGGATCCGCTGCACCGCCTCCCCGGTGGCGCCCCGGCGGATGGGATAGCCGGGATAGGAGTAGCGGATGCCCATTACCGGCGCGTTGGTCACCAGCTCGATATTGTCGCCGTAGTAGGTCCGCAGGATGGTGAGATAGTCGGCCCCGTCCTCCGCCAAAGCCTGGCTGCCCCACTGGGACAGACCGTCACAGGTAACAGTGGTGCCGTTGCAGAACTTGGCGGCCAGAGGCTCCACAAACCCGATCCGCCGTATGTAGGTGTTGAAGAGCTCATCCACAAGCTGGCTGATGTTTTCAAAGATGTTACGCCCTTTGATGAATTTCTGGTCGTAGGCGGTGGACGAGGTAATATTGAAGGGGTAGCCCCGGCTGGGATAGAACTCAGTGTACACCCGGTTGAGGGCAAAGGAAATGATGGCCAGGATGTTGGCCCGGAGGGCGGCGGGCTTCCAGGTGGGGTAGATCTCGCTGGAAGCCACGTTTTTTACGTAGTCCGGGAAGGATACCGTCACGTTTTCGGCGTTGGAGCCAGGGGAACCCAGGTGGACGGTAATATACTGGGGGACATACGGCGTGATGGGAAGAGTTTCCGGCATGGGGCGCCTCCTTTACAGATTCTGGGGCGGGATGACAACCGGCGTTTCCGGCAGGGTGTTGTCCTCCTGTTCCTGAAGGGGCACCAGGGGGAGGAGCTGGAGGGTCTGGGTGTCGGGGAAGATCTGCACGTCCTCCACCAGCAGCAGGGCGTAGCCGGGAGCTTCCACCCAGATATCGCACACCGCGAAGGGAGCCAAGGTACCGGGGAACTCACTGGCCGCAGGATCGGGGGTGGGCACCTGAACCTGAGCGGTGCGGCCGTTCTGATCGGTGGTCCGTACCGCCAGCAGGCTGTGACGGCCGTCCTGTCTCCGCTGCGTAAATGCCACCGTGGCCCCCGCTACCGGGATCTGGGCCCGGGAGGTATAGACACGGGTCAAAATGGTTCCATACGAGGCCAAAACGCATTCCTCCTTTCCATCCAGCCTATGCCCGAGGCGGGGGAAAGGTGCGGCGGAAATGCCCGCCGGGCGTTGACATATTCCCGGGTTTAGAGTAAACTACTAAGTAGCGTTTTAAAACTACTACCTCTGAAACGAGGGTGATAGATATGAAAAAGCAAAAGGTATCCAGCGCGGTGATCCGGCGGCTGCCCCGGTATTTCCGGCACCTGACAGATCTCCACCTCACCGGCGTGGAGCGCATTTCCTCCAGCGCCCTGGGCAAATCCATGGGACTCACCGCCTCCCAGATCCGTCAGGATCTGTCCTGCTTCGGGGAATTCGGCCAGCAGGGCTACGGATATAACGTGGACAACCTGCGGGGGGAGATCGCTGACATTCTGGGCATGAACAAGGGCCACACCGCCATCATTCTGGGAGCGGGTAATCTGGGCCGGGCCCTGATGGAGAACTTCCACTTTGACCGCTCCGGAGTGGCTCTGGCGGCCGCCTTCGACGTGTCCCCTGACGTGGTGGGCCAGGAACGAGGCGGAGTACCGGTGTATCATGTAGACAAGCTGGAGGAGTACCTGGCCGCCCACCCCGCCAGCATCGGGGTGCTGACGGTGCCCAGGGGGGTGGCCAATCCCATCGCCGCCCGGCTGGTGCGGGCTGGTGTTAAGGGGATCTGGAACTTTACCAACACCGAGCTCAACCTGAAGGAGCCCGGGGTAATCATTGAAAACGTACATTTTGCCGACAGCCTGTTGGCGCTGAGCTATATGATCTCGGAGGACGCATGAAGAAAGCGGCAGTTTTCGTTTTGGCGGGAGCTATCCTGGCGGGAATGGGGGCGGTGGTGGCCGCCGACCAGTCCCTTGTCTCCAAAAGCTATCTCACCGGCACCTTTACCCAGCAGGCTCTGGACCAAGCGGAGGACCGGATCGATACCCTGACCCAGCCTGCCTATGATTCCGCTCTATCCAGCCTAAACCAGAAGCTAAACCAGAAGCACCAGACCTATCTGGCCCAGGCGGGCAGCCAGGAGAGCGGCGGCTCCGTCGGACTGCTGGAAGACCGGTACAAAAAGGGAGACACGGTGCTGCTCACCTCCGGCTCGGGGGCCATGCTGCTGGCGGGGGATGTGCAGATCGCCTTTACGGGTAATGCGGTGATCGATACCACAGCGGGCCAGACCCTGACCGCCGGAACCTTACTCCCCGCCAACCACCGAGTGCTGGCGGGGGAGAATACCTCCCTGCGGCTTACCGTCAACTCCGACACGGCGGTGCTTGCCCTGGAGGGGGAGTACACCGTCACCGGAGGCAGCGGGGTAGACTACAACGCCATGGCGGATGCCCTGGCGGAGATGGGCCTGCTCCAGGGCACCGGAGTGTCCTATGGCTCGGGCTACGAGCTGGAGCGCACCTCCATGCGCATCGAAGGGCTGGTTATGTTTATCCGTCTGCTGGGGGAGGAGCGGGCCGCCCTCCAGAGCGTGGCTCCCAATCCCTTCGCGGACGTCCCCTCCTGGGCGGACCGGTACGTGGCCTACGCCTATGAAAAGGGGTACACCACTGGCACCGGCACTGCCGCAGACGGCACCATGTACTTTTCGCCCAACGCCACCATCTCGGCCGGGGAGTACATGACCTTCCTGCTGCGGGCCCTGGGCTACTCCGACCACGGGGAGGATCCCGACTTCACCTGGCAGACCGTCATGGCCGACGGTGTGACCTACGGGGTACTCCGGGAAAAGGAGCGGACCGCCATGGAGGACGGGAATTTCCTCCGGAGTCGTATGGTCTATCTGTCCTGCTGCGGGCTGGCGGCCCACCGGAAGGACGGGGTCAGCCAGTTGACCTACACCGCCAACAACAGCGGCGGCGACTGGAGCCAGATGGAAATCTCCCTGGCCAAGGCCACCGTGCTGCGCATCAAATAAATCTGGGGCCCGCCGCCGGCGGGCCCCATTTTGTCAGGAGGATGGATATGAAACGGGATGAAAACAGAGACCTGGGAGTGAAGGCCCTGGAGGCCAGCCCCTATCAGGTGCTGGCTATGACCGATGGGGCGGGCCTGCCCTATTGCGTGCCCATCAACGGCGTGCTGGTAGGGAACATAATCTATTTCCACAGCCGTCTGGCCGGAGAAAAGCTGGACTGTCTGCGCTGTCAGCCCCAGGTCTGCCTGACCGCCGTGGGAGACCAGCGGGTGGTGCAGGAGGCATATGAGACCCTGTTCACCAGCGCCGTGGCCCGGGGCACCGCCGCAGAGGTCACCGACCCGGAAGAAAAACGGGAGGCCCTGCGGGCCATCTGCCGCCGGTATGCCCCAGATGCCCCGGAGCGGGTGGAGGAGGTCATCGAGACCCACCTGGCCCGCACCTCGGTGTGGCGGGTGGATCTGGAGACCGTCAGCGGACGGAAAAAAGGGTAATGGGAAGGGGCTGCCGCGATGCGCGGCAGCCCCTTTTTGAGTGCTGTTCATCAGATATCTCTCAGCCCTGATCCCGCTCCAGCATCCGTTTCAGGTACTGGCCGGTGTAGCTGGCCGGGCAGGAGGCCACCTCCTCCGGGGTGCCAGTGGCCACGATGCTCCCGCCGCCGCTGCCCCCCTCGGGGCCCAGGTCGATGATGTGATCGGCGGTCTTGATCACGTCCAGGTTGTGCTCGATGACCACCACCGTGTTTCCCGCTTCCACCAGCTTCTGGAGCACCTCGATGAGCTTGTGGACGTCGGCGGTGTGCAGGCCGGTGGTAGGCTCATCCAGGATATAGATGGTCTTGCCGGTGGACCGCTTGGCCAACTCGGTAGCCAGCTTGACCCGCTGGGCCTCGCCGCCGGACAGCTCGGTGGAGGGCTGTCCCAGCTTTACATAGCTCAGGCCCACCTCGTACAGGGTCTGTAGCTTGTTGTACAGCTTGGGCAGGTGTTCGAAGAAGGGGAGGGCCTCCTCCACCGTCATATCCAGCACCTCGTAGATGTTCTTGCCCTTGTAGCGCACCTCCAGGGTCTCCCGGTTGTACCGCTTGCCCTTGCACACCTCGCAGGGCACGTAGATGTCGGGCAGAAAGTGCATTTCGATTTTAAGGAGGCCGTCCCCCTGGCAGGCCTCACACCGCCCTCCCCGGACGTTGAAGGAGAACCGGCCGGGGCCATAGCCCCTGGCCTTGGCATCAGGGGTGGAGGCAAACAGGTCCCGGATGTCGTTGAACAGTCCGGTGTAGGTGGCCGGGTTGGACCGGGGAGTGCGGCCGATGGGGGACTGGTCGATGGCGATGACCTTGTCCAGAAATTCCTCCCCCTCCACCGCCTGGTGCCTGCCCGCCCGGGTCTTGGCCCGGTTCAGGTCGCAGGCCAGCCGCTTGTACAGGATCTCGTTGACCAGGGAGGATTTTCCGCTGCCGGACACGCCGGTGACGCAGGTAAAGGTGCCCAGAGGGATGGACACGTCCACATTTTGCAGGTTATTCTCGGCCGCCCCCCGGATGGTGAGAAATTGGCCGTTGCCCACCCGTCGCTCCGTAGGAACGGGGATCTTCTTCCGGCCGGAGAGGTAATCTCCAGTGACCGAGCCGGGGGTATCCATGATCTCCTGGCAGGTGCCGCAGGCCACCACCTGGCCCCCGTGGACCCCGGCGCCGGGGCCAATGTCCACGATATAGTCGGCCTGCCGCATAGTGTCCTCGTCGTGCTCCACCACCAGCAGGGTGTTGCCCAAATCCCTCAGGTGCTTCAGGGTGGCCAGCAGCTTGTCGTTGTCCCGCTGATGGAGGCCGATGGAGGGCTCGTCCAGGATATAGAGCACTCCCATCAGGGAGGAGCCGATCTGGGTGGCCAGCCGGATACGCTGGCTCTCGCCGCCGGACAGGGTGGCCGCCGCCCGGCTCAGGGTGAGGTATTGCAGGCCCACGCTCTGGAGGAAGCCCAGCCGGTTACGGATCTCCTTCAAAATCCGGTCAGCGATCAGCATTTTCTGCTCGGAAAGCTCCAGGCGGCTAATGAAGTCCAGGGCATCAGTCACCGATTTCCGGCAGAAGTCGTCGATGTTGAGCCCTCCCACAGTGACCGCCAGGGCCTCCTTCCGCAGCCGCTTGCCGCCGCAGTCGGGGCAGGGCCGCTGGCTCATGCAGTCCTCCAGGTCCCGGCGCATAGCATCGGACTGAGTCTCCTTATAGCGGCGCTCCAGGTTGTTGATGATGCCCTCGAAGGGCTGCATCAGGGTGCCGTGGCCGTTGGCCCGGTCGTAGGTCAGCTTGAGCTTTTCCCCTTTGGTGCCATAGAGGATGACATCTACCACCTCCGGCGGCAGCTCCTTGACGGGAGTGGTGAGTTTAAACTTATATTGTTTGGCCAGAGCGTCAAAGTACATCCGGGAGATGGAGTCCCCCTTGATGTTGTTCCAGCCCGAGGCGGTGATGGCGCCCTCCAGAATGGACAGGTCCTTGTTGGGGATGATAAGGTCGGGATCCACCTTCAGCTGGGCCCCCAGGCCGGTGCAGGTGGGGCAGGCTCCAAAGGGATTGTTGAAGGAAAACATCCGGGGAGAGAGCTCCTCAATGGAGATGCCGCAGTCCTCGCAGGCATAGTTTTGGGAAAAGAGGATATCCCGGTCCTCGTTCACGATGTTGATGACCACCAGGCCGCCGGCCAGGCCGGAGGCCACCTCCACGCTGTCGGTGAGGCGGCGGACGATGTCCTCCCGGATCACCAGCCGGTCCACCACGATCTCCACGTTATGCTTTTTGTTCTTGTCCAGCTCGATAGTCTCGGACAGGTCGTAAAGGGAGCCGTCAGCCCGGCAGCGGACGTAACCCGACTTGCAGGCGTCCTCGAAGATCTTCTGGTGGGTGCCCTTCTTGCCCCGGACCACCGGCGCCATCACCTGGATGCGGGTGGCCTCGGGGAGGGCCATCACCTGGTCGATGATCTGGTCGATGGTCTGCTGTCGGATCTCCTTGCCGCACTTGGGGCAGTGGGGAGTGCCCACCCGGGCCCACAGCAGCCGCAGGTAGTCGTAGATCTCGGTGACGGTGCCCACGGTGGACCGGGGGTTTTTGGAGGTGGTCTTCTGGTCGATGGAGATGGCGGGGGAGAGGCCGTCAATGTAGTCCACGTCGGGCTTCTCCATTTGCCCCAAAAACATCCGGGCGTAAGAGGACAGGGACTCCACATAGCGGCGCTGTCCCTCGGCGTAAATGGTATCAAAGGCCAGGGAGGACTTGCCGCTGCCGGACAGGCCGGTGAGCACCACCAGCTTGTCCCGGGGGATGTCCACGTCGATGTTCTTCAGGTTGTTCTCCCGGGCGCCTTTGACAAAAATATGGTCGAACATAGGTTCGGTTTCTCCTTTGAAATGGCAATCGGCCCGGCCGGGCCGGGTTCAGAACAGGGGGCGGAATATGAAGTGCCACAGGGCCCACAGCAGAAGGGCGGCGCCCAGCGCCCCGGCGGGCAGGCGCACCCACTTGGGCGGCCTGGGCCAGGCGGCCAGGCAGATCAGGGCGAAGGCCGCCAGCCCCAGCAGGAAGGGGGCATAGATGGTCAGCAGCACGCCCCAGTCCAAGTCCCACCGGCCCATGTCAGCGGCCGAACACCTTGGCCACATCCATCAGCATGTCCCGGATGGGCAGGTGGTAGGGGCAACGCTTTTCGCAGGCCCCGCACTGGACGCAGGAGCCGGCGTGGTAGGGCATGGCGTCGTACCGGGCCCTGGCCCAGTCGGCCAGGCCGTACCGGCGGGCGTAATTGGCCATGAGGAAGTTCTGGGGGATGTCGATGCCGTTGGGGCAGGGGGCGCAGTAGCCGCACCGGCGGCAGAACTGGGTGCCCAGTTCCTTGCGGATGGCCTCGCACTTGTCCAGGTCCTCCTGGGTCAGGGGGCCGAAATGTTCGGCCGCGGCGGCGTTGCGGTCCACCTCCTCGGGGGAGCCCATGCCGGGGATGGAGATGTCCATGAGCCCGGAGGCGGCGATGTACTTCAGGGCCAGTTCCCAGTCCTCCAGGTTGCCGCCGGCCAGGGGCTTCATGGCGATGGTGGCAATGCCCAGGGCCTTGGCCTTTTGCAGGGTCTCCACCCCCTGGTTCTCCACGATGTTGTAGGGGAACATAACGGTCTCGATCTTGTCCCCGTGGAGCTCCACCATTTTGGCCAGAGCGTCGGCGCTGTGGGCGGTGACCCCCAGGTGACCCACCTTCCCGGCGACCTTGGCCTCCTCCAGGGCCTCCCATGCCCCGCCGGGGCCAAAGACCTGGTCGATCTGCTTTTCCGGCAGGTTGTGGATCTGGTAGACGTCGATGTGATCGGTGCGCAGGTTGTTCAGGCTGGTCTGGATGTCCCGGGCCATGGACTCCTTGTCCCGGGCCATGGACTTGGTGGCCAGGATGAACTTGTCCCGGCGGCCCTCCAGGGCGGCCCCCAGGTATTCCTCGGACACGGTGTAGCCCCGGGCGGTGTCAATGTAGTTCATGCCGTACTGCTCCAGCTTGTCCACGACCGCCTTGGTGTTGGCGGCATCGGAGCGCTGGATGGGAATGCCGCCGAAGGATACCACGGCGGCCTTGAGACCAGTTTTGCCCAAAGTGACGTACTTCATGATAAAAACCTCACATTTCAGACTTGCAGGGCATGGTCAACAGAGGGCGTGTAGTACCTGTCCTGCTCCCATTTCAGGGGATTGGTGTCAATATATTGCCAGATGCGCAGATAGTCGGGCTCATTGCGGATGATGTGGTCGTGGAAGGATTTTTGCCAGATGGGAAAGCCAGCCGCCTTTGTGACAGCACCCTTGAATTGTTGGACCACCCGGGAGAGTGTAGGGGCGACCTGTGGTCGCCCGTCCTTCGGGGCCTCGAGACGGATGATCAGATGCAAATGGTTTGGCATAATGACGTATTTGTCCAAATATACCGTGGGATAGGCATGACCCAGAGCGACCAGCTCCCTCTCAACAATCTGACCGATGGGAGAGAGGGGCGGGCGACCACAGGTCGCCCCTACGGACGTCCAAAACGTGTGACGTTGCTCTCTGATACATATGGTCACAAAATAATACCCCGCCTGGCTGTAATCGAATTTGGGCAGGCGGTTGGGCCTGCGGGCGGGCCCCTCCATCACCCCTGGCCCCGCAGCTCGATGATGCGATCCCGCAGTACAGCAGCGTACTCGAATTCCAACCGCTTGCTGGCCTCCCGCATTTCTTTCTCCAGCTTGGCAATGGCGGCCTCTTTTTCCTTTTTGGACAGGGCCTTTTTGGAGTGGGGCAGCTCGCCCTTGTCCTCCGACAGGTCAATGACATCCCGGACCGACTTGATGACCGTCTTGGGCACGATGCCATGCTCCTGGTTGAAGGCGTCCTGTTTGGCCCGGCGGCGCTCGGTCTCGTCGATGGCCCGGCGCATGGAGGGGGTGATGGTATCGGCGTACATGACCACCAGGCCCTGGGCGTTTCTGGCGGCCCGGCCGATGGTCTGGATGAGAGAGGTCTCGGAGCGGAGGAAGCCCTCCTTGTCGGCGTCCAGGATGGCCACCAGGGAGACCTCCGGCAGGTCCAGGCCCTCTCGCAGCAGGTTGATGCCCACCAGCACGTCGAAGGTGCCCAGCCGCAGGTCCCGGATGATCTCCATGCGCTCGATGGTGTCGATATCGTGGTGCATATAGCGCACCTTGATGCCCGCGTTGGTGAGATAGGCGGTCAAGTCCTCCGCCATCTTCTTGGTGAGGGTGGTGACCAGGATCCGCTCCTTGCGGGTGGTGCGGTCGTTGATCTCCCCGATGAGGTCGTCGATCTGGCCCTCCACCGGCCGCACCTCGATGCGGGGGTCCAGCAGGCCGGTGGGGCGGATCACCTGCTCCACGATCTGTCCGGAGCGCTCCCGCTCGTACTCCCCGGGGGTGGCGGAGACGTACACCACCTGGTTGAGCCGGGTCTGGAACTCCTCAAATTTCAGGGGCCGGTTGTCGAAGGCACAGGGGAGGCGGAAGCCGTAGTCCACCAGGGAGGTCTTGCGGGCCCGGTCGCCGTTGTACATGGCCCGCACCTGGGGGAGGGTGACGTGGCTCTCGTCAATAAAGAGGACGAAATCCTTGGGGAAGTAGTCCAGCAGGGTGTGGGGGGGCGCCCCGGCGGGGCGGCCCTCGATGACCCGGGAGTAGTTCTCGATGCCGGTGCAGTAGCCCAGCTCCTGCATCATCTCCACGTCGTACATGGTGCGCTGCTTGATGCGCTGGGCCTCGATGAGCTTGCCCTCCTTCTCGAAGAAGGCCACCCGCTCCTCCAGCTCCTTGTAGATCTCCTGGACGGCGGCATCCATCTTTTCCTTGGGGGTGACATAGTGGGTAGCGGGCCAGATGGGGATGGTGGTGAGCCGCCGGATGGGGGCGCCGGTGACCACGTTGATCTCGGAGATCCGGTCGATCTCGTCCCCAAAGAACTCTACCCGGATAGCGGAATCCTTCCAGTAGGCTGGGAAGATCTCCACCGTATCCCCCCGGACTCGAAACATATTGCGCTCAAAGGCGATGTCGTTGCGTTCGTAGCGGATATCAACCAGCCGGCGCAGCAGCTCGTCCCGCTCCAGGGTGGCCCCCACCCGGAGAGAGACCATCATCTTGGCAAAGTCCTCCGGCTCGCCCAGCCCGTAGATGCAGGACACCGAGGACACCACGATCACGTCCCGCCGTTCCATCAGGGAGGCGGTGGCCGCCAGCCGCAGCCGGTCAATCTCCTCGTTGATGGCAGAGTCCTTTTCGATAAAGGTGTCGGTGTGAGGGATGTAGGCCTCGGGCTGGTAGTAGTCGTAGTAGGACACGAAGTATTCCACCGCGTTGTGGGGGAAAAACTCCTTGAACTCGGCGCACAGCTGGGCGGCCAGGGTCTTGTTGTGGGCCAGTACCAGGGTGGGCCGCTGCACCGCCTCGATGACCTTGGCCATGGTGAAGGTCTTGCCCGAGCCGGTGACCCCCAGCAGGGTCTGTTCGTCCAAACCGTTTTCAATGCCCGCCGCCAGGGCGGCGATGGCCTGGGGCTGGTCACCGGCGGGCTTGTATTCGCTGACCACTTCAAACTTGGGCATACCATCACCTCGTAAGGGTATTGTATCAAAACAAATGTTCTAATGCAACTGCCGGGGAGAAAAAAGGGCGGGGAATTTCCCCGCCCTAGGGCTGATAAAATCCGCTGTCCCGAAGGGATACCATATCGTCGTCCACGAAAATCACGTGGTCCAAAAGCTCCACCCCCATCCGGGCCAGAAAGGGGGCCAGGCTCCGGGTGGTGGCCACGTCGTCGTCCGAGGGGAGGGCGATGCCAGACACATGGTTGTGGGCCAGCACCACGGCGGAGGCGTTAAGGGAAAGGGCGGCCTCGGCGATGAGGCGGGTGGTGACATGGACAGCGTTGACGTTGCCCTCGCCCAGCTTGCGTACCCCCAGTACCTTGCGCTTGCCATCCAGGCAAAGCAGGCAGACCTGCTCGTTTCGGGCCCCGAAGAAGTGGGGACGGAGGATCTGGTAGTAGTCCTTGCTGTTCCGGGCGATCTCGTCCATACTGGTGCGGGCGGCCAGGTAGCGGCCCGCCAGCTCCTTGGCCGCCTTGAAGAGGACGGCGGCGTGCTCCCCCACCCCCTTGACCTTTTGCAGCTCCTCCGGGGTGGCGTCCAGAATCCCCGCCAGGGAGCCGAACCGTTCTATCAGCTCATGGGCCAGGGGATTGGTGTCGCTGCGGGGGTTGGCGTAGAACAGCAGAAGCTCCAGCAGCTTGTGGTCGGGAAAGGAGTCCGGCCGGACCAGAAATTCAGTTTTCAGCCGCTGGCGGTGGCCGTCGTGAGCGCCCATGGCCGAGCCTCCTTTTTCAACCAAATGGGGACGGGAAGATGAGGGCATCCGCCCCGTACAAGTAAAACGACCATAGGGGAGATGCCCACATCATCCCGCCTGTTACCGGGCGCCGTACTCCTTCAGATAGGCCTCCATTTTGCCCTTCATCTCGTCGTCGATATACACCTTGCCGTCGATCTCCCGGTTGTGGAGGAAGGCGATGATCTCCTTGACGGTGACGATGGGGTAGACGGAAATGCCGTAGTCCTCCCGCAGCTCATCCAGGGTAGAGCAATCCTTGGTGCCCCGCTCCATCCGGTCCACGGAGACGATAAGCGCCTTCATATGGACGTCGGCTACATGCTTGAAGAGCTCAATGGTCTCCCGGACAGCAGTGCCGGCGGTGACCACATCCTCCACGATGACCACATCGTCCCCGTCCTGGGGCTTGTAGCCCACCATGGAGCCGCCCTCGCCGTGATCCTTGGCCTCCTTGCGGTTGAAGCAGTAGGGCAGGTCACGGTCATAGTTGCGGTAGAGGGAGGCGGCGGCGGTGACCGCCAGGGGGATGCCCTTGTAGGCGGGCCCAAACAGGCAGGTCACGCCCTCGGGCAGGTTCTCCTGGATGCAGGCGGCGTAATAGTCTCCCAGCTTGGCGGCCTGAGCGCCCGTCTTGTAGTTGCCGGTGTTGATGAAGTAGGGGGTCTTGCGGCCGGATTTGGTGGTGAAATCTCCAAAGGTAAGCACGCCGGAGCGCACCATGAAGGTGATGAATTCTTCCTTGTAGGTCATGTCAAAAACCTCGCTTCCCAAAATAGTCAAAATATTATACCACTGATAGGGGAACGGGACAAGGGCTTGTACCGTCTAACAAAAATGAATTTTGTACCGTCTAACAAAAATGAATTTAAGCCTGTTTTTTCTCAGGTCTTGTGATATAATAAAAAATCAGACTGTGAGGTGTTTGATTTGGATCTGCTGCAGTGGCTGACCTCCACCAATTTTGGAGAGGTCCTGTTTACCATGCTGGTTTCCATGGTACCCGTCATCGAGCTGCGGGGCGGGGTGCCCTTCGGCACGGCCCTGGGCCTGCCGCTGGGGGAGGCTCTGCTGGCCGCCATCATTGGCAATATGCTGCCCATCCCCTTTATCATCGTATACATCCGGCGGATCTTTTTATGGATGCGCCGCAAGTCCCCCAGGCTCAACGAGGTGGTGGACAAGCTGGAGCGGAAGGCCCACCTGAAGGGCCAGAAGGTGACCCGGTATAAGTATATTGGACTGTGGCTCTTCGTAGCCATCCCCCTGCCGGGCACCGGGGCCTGGACCGGGGCTCTGGTGGCCTCCTTCCTGAACATGCCCCTGCGGAAGGCCCTGCCCTCCATTTTCCTTGGGGTGATCACCGCCGGGCTTATCATGACCTTTGCCACCGGCGTCGTGGTGTCCACCGTGGGGGGCTGAGTCCCTTTTTCCCTCCGCCGCATAGGATGGAGCGGAGGTGAGGGGCTTGAATGAGCTGTTACAGGGGATCCTGGCCCTTCTGTCCGCCCTGGGTCTGCTGGGCCTGGGGTGGCTGCTGCTGGGCAGGCTGCTGACCCCCGGCCTGGGGGACGGTCCGGTGTATACGGTCACCCCCGCGTCGGGAACAGGGGATGGGCTGGAGCACACGGTGAAGGGTCTGCTTTGGCTGCGGAAAAACGGCCTGCTCCAGGGTACCATCGTCATCGCCGACGGAGGACTGGACCCGGCGGGGAAGGCGGTGGCCGCCGCCCTGCTGGCCGACGCCACCGACGTGGTGCTCTGCCCAGCAGGGCAGCTGGGGGCCTATCTGACCCAGGCACATTAGAAAACCATTCGACAAAACCGGTTCCAGATGGTATGATATCCCTGAATCGAAGGAGGGGCGGCCATGCAGGAAACGGAACAGACTTACATCCAGGGCACCGTGTCAGCCGTGATCTACCAGAACGAGGAGAACGGCTACACGGTGCTCCGTCTTGACGTGGGAGACGGGGCTTTGGTGACGGTGGTGGGCTGCATGCCCGGGGTGGCCCCCGGAGAGGGCATCTCCGTCCAGGGGACCTGGGGCCGTCACGCCTCCTACGGAGAGCAGTTCAAGGCCGAAGCGGTGGAGCGGCGGCTGCCCGCCGGCGCCAAGGCCATTTTCGACTACCTCTCCTCCGGGGCCGTCCGGGGCATCGGGGCGGCCACCGCCCGGCGGATGGTGGAGGAGTTCGGGGAGGAGGCCCTCACCATTCTGGAGGAGCACCCGGAGCAGCTTACCCGCATCAAGGGCATCACCCGGAAAAAGGCCCTGACTATCGGAGAGAATTTCCGCACCCAGATGGGGATGCGGCGGCTGCTGGCCTTTCTGGGAGAGCATGAGGTGCCTCTCCAGCTGGCCATGCCCCTCTACCGCCGGTTCGGGGACCGGGCCCTGGAGACCATCCGGGGCAATCCCTACCTGCTGGTGGACGGAGAGCTGGGGGTGGAGTTCTCCACCGCCGACGCCCTGGCCCTGTCCATGGGCATGGAGGGGGACGACCCCCAGCGGATGGTGGCCGCTCTCCTCCACGAGCTGTCCTACAATCTGGATAACGGTCATGCCTTCCTGCCCCGGCGGAAGCTGCTCCCCGCCACCGCCCAGCTCATCGGTCTGGAGACCGACGAGCTGGAGGACGCCCTGGAGGCCCTGCTGGAGCGGGGCGAGGTGATCCAGGAACAGGTGGCGGGGGAGGAGGGGATCTACCTCCACGACCTGTACGAGGCCGAGCAGTATGTGGCCTGGCGGCTTACCGAGATGGCCAGGGGGGAGCTGGTGGCTCCCCACCAACTGGATGCGCTTATCGACCGCATCCAGGCCGAGCAGGGCATCGTATACGCACCCCAGCAGCGGGAGGCGGTGGCCCTGGCGGCCACCAGCCAGGTGATGCTCCTCACCGGCGGCCCGGGTACCGGCAAGACCACATCCCTCCGGGGGGTGCTGGCCCTCTTTGACCAGCTGGGACTGGAAACCGCTCTGGCGGCCCCCACCGGCCGGGCGGCCAAGCGGCTGGGGGAGCTGTGCGGGGCGGAGGGGTACACCATCCACCGGCTGCTGGAGACGAAATATGACCCTCGGTCCGGTAAGCTGGTGTTCTCCCACGGGGAGGACGACCCCCTGAAGGCGGACGCCGTCATCGTGGACGAGACCTCCATGGTGGACATCGTGCTTATGCAGGGGCTGTTGTCCGCCCTGCGGGACAGCTGCCGGCTCATCCTGGTGGGGGACCCGGACCAGCTGCCCAGCGTGGGACCGGGCAACCTGTTTTCCGACCTGATCCGCTCCGGGGCCATCCCTATGGTGCGTCTGACGGAGATCTTCCGCCAGGCGGCGGAGAGCGCCATCGTCCGCAACGCCCACCAGGTGAACCAGGGCATCCTGCCCGACCTGCGGGCGAACAAGAAGGACTTCTTTTTCCTCCGGCGGAAGGACCCGGCCAGGGCGGCGGAGACCATCATCGAGCTGATCCAGACCCGGCTGCCCGACAATATGGGCATTCCCGCCGACCAGATCCAGGTGCTCTCTCCCACCCGCAAGCGGGTGGCGGGCACTGCCAGTCTGAACCGTGCCATCCAGGAGGCGGTGAACCCGCCGGGACCGGACAAGCCGGAGCGGCGGTTCGGAGAGTACGTGTTTCGCCAGGGAGACCGGGTCATGCAGGTGCGCAACAACTACGACGTGCTTTGGCGGGACGGGGCTGACAGCGGCTTGGGCATGTTCAACGGGGACATCGGCCAGATCATCTCGGTGGACAATCGGGAACAGACCGTCACCGTGGATTTTGAGGGCCGGGTGGTGGAGTACACCCCGGAGATGCTGGTAGAACTGGAGCCCGCCTATGCCATCACCGTCCACAAGGCCCAGGGCAGCGAGTACCGGGCAGTGATCCTTTCGGTGAGCGACGGAGTACCCATGCTGCTCACCCGGGGAGTGCTGTATACCGCCATCACCCGGGCCCGGGAGCTGCTCATCCTGGTGGGAGACGATGAGGTAGTGGCCCGCATGACCGCCAACGACCGCCAGCAGCGGCGGTATTCCGGCCTGCGCTGGCGGCTGGCCCAGATGAAGGAGTAGGGGCGGGAAACGATACGCCGGGCGGGTCTGGGACCCGCCCCTACACAGACGATACGGTCTTATCCGTGCGGGCGGGACCCGTTCCGCCGGGCGGCCACAGGCCGCTCCTACGCAAGCCGTAAAAAAATCCTCTTCCCGTGGGGGGAAGAGGATTTTTTTACAGCCGTTTTTACTTGGTGCCGAAGATCCGGTCGCCGGCGTCCCCCAGACCGGGGACGATATAGCCGTGGTCGTTGAGCTTCTCGTCCAGGGCGGCGCAGTAGATGTCCACGTCAGGGTGGTCATGATGGACCCGCTCAATGCCCTCGGGAGCGGCGATGATGTTCATCAGCTTGATGTGCTTGACCTCATAGTTCTTGATGAACTGGATGGCGGCGGAGGCGGAGCCGCCGGTGGCCAGCATGGGATCCAGGATGATGACCTCACGCTCGGCGATATCGGTGGGCATCTTGCAGTAGTACTCCACCGGTTCCAGGGTGTCGGGGTCCCGGTACAGGCCGATGTGGCCCACCTTGGCGGAGGGGATCAGGGTCAGGATGCCGTCCACCATGCCCAGACCGGCCCGCAGCACGGGTACGATGGCCAGCTTCTTGCCGGCAATGGTCTTGAACTTTCCGGTGCAGATGGGGGTTTTGATTTCCACTTCCTCCATGGGCAGGTCCCGGGTAGCCTCATAGCACATGAGGGTGGCGATCTCGGAGACCACCTGACGGAAGTCCTTGACGCCGGTGTTCTCATCCCGGAGGATGGACAGCTTGTGCTGCAGGAGCGGGTGGTCCAGAATGTGTACTTTTTCCATTTCCATGGCGCTATTCCCCTTTGCTTTGTTCTTTTGCCAGCCGCTCCCGTTCAGCCTGGGAGAGGCGATGGTAGTTGGGTGCCAGGCCCGCCCCGTCGGTCAGCAGGCCCTGCCGAGCCAGCTCCAGACCGCACCGGGCAACGCCCCAGGCGCTCTGAAACTGCAGGTGGGGGGGCGCCAGGCGGACGTCCAGCCCCAGCTCTTTGAGGGTAGTATAGCATAAAACCCCGCCGTCTCCAACCAGCAATTGCGGTTTTCCGCAGATTTTTAATTCCTCCCCCAGCTGGGCCAGGGAGATGGCCCGGTCTGGGGTGAGGCGGGCAATGGTATTCCCGTCGCTGGAAAAGCGGGCGTTATACACCTGCTGGCGGCGGGCGTCCATAACGGCACAGATCTCCAATCCGGTGTGGGCCAGGCTCCAGGCCATGGATTCCAGAGTGGAGCAGGGGGCGCAAGGCTTATTCCCCGTCCAGGCCAGGCCCTTGGCGGCGGCCACCCCGATACGCAGGCCGGTGAAGGAGCCCGGTCCCGCCGCCACGGCGATGACGTCCACCTCCTCCAGGCCCACCCCACAGTTGGCCAGCAGGGAGGTGGCCATGGGCATGAGGGTCACCGAGTGGGTGAGGCCGTTGTTCTGATAGGACTGGGCGATAAGCTTCTCGTCCTCGCACAGGGCCGCCGAACAGGCTACCGCCGAGGACTCCAGGGCAAGTATCTTCATGGCTGTACCCCTCCCGTAATGGTGATGATCCTCTGGTCGTCGTGGTCCCCCCGGCGGATATCTACCCGGATGGTTCCTTCCTCCAGGGCCTCTTGGATATTTTCGCTCCACTCCACAGCACACACGCCCCCCCGGGCCAGGTAGTCCTCCCAGCCGATGTCGAAGAGCTCCTCCGCCGAGGCCAGGCGGTACATATCAAAGTGGAACAGGGGCAGCCGCCCCCCATCGTACTCATTGACAATGGTAAAGGTGGGGCTGGTGATCCGCTCCTCCACCCCCAAGCCCCGGGCCAGCCCCCGGGTAAAGGCGGTCTTGCCCGCTCCCAGGTCGCCGGTAAAGGCGATCACCGCCCCAGGCTCCAGCCCTTCCGCCAGCGCCGCCCCGACAGCCTCGGTCTCGGCCGAGGAATTGGTTATAATTTCCATATAGCACCTCTTGAAGTGTGAAGTTTTCGTGAAGATTTTGTTGCCGAAAAAACCGGCCCTCACAGGGGTTGGAGGGAAAGATAGTGTAAAAGAAAACCGTCAGGGTTGTCTTTCGCGGCCAGTCAGAGGTTTTTTAAAACTTTTTTGTAGTTTAAAAAAACCAATCAGCTTGCCCAAAAAACTTTTTCGGCAAGCTGATTATAACACACCTGTTTACCAAACGCAAAAAAGATGGTAAACTAATTTGACACATGTCCGGATCTCCGGGCAGAAATGAAAAGGAGGTGGGCGGTTGTCCTGGATCAAAGACTCCATGCGGGCCTTTTTTGAACAGGGAGACCGGCTGCTGCTGACCCTCTGCCTGATGGCCAGCGGCTTCGGCCTGGTGCTCATTTTCAGCGCCACCCGCTATCTGGGCGCGGGGGATGCCGCCCGCTGCATGATCGTGCAGACGGTAGCCATCCTCATGGGCGTTGTGATCTATATGCTCATGTCCTCGGTGGACATCGAGCTGTTCGTGGATAAATTCTGGAAGTGGCTGCTGGTGTTCAACCTGGTCATCAACGCCCTGGTGCGCACCCCCCTGGGGGTGGAGGTCAACGGAAACCGCAGCTGGCTCCACATTCCCGGCTTTCCCGTCAATTTGCAGCCCGCCGAGCTGGCAAAGCTCACCTTCGTGCTGCTGCTGGCCCTACAGATCAGCCGCTTGCAGGAGCGCGGGATCAGCCGGCCCACTTCTGTGTTCCAGATCGCCGGGCATACTCTGTTCATGTTCGGGGTGGTGGCGGTGACCTCGGGCGACTTCGGCATGGGCCTGACCTATCTGCTCATTTTCGTCATCATGGCCTGGGCCGGGGGCGTGAAAAAGCGGTGGTTCCTGCTGGCCATCGTAGTGTGCGCCGTTGGACTGGTGCTGATCTGGCCCCATGTGAAGGATATGTACTATATGAAGCGGTTCACCGTGGTCATTGACCATCTCACCGGCAATCAGGACACGATCACCGAGCAGACTCTGGGCCGGGGGTGGCAGCAGACCCGCAGCATCCTGGCCATCGGCAGCGGCGGCCTTACCGGCATGGGCTACCTCCAGGGCATCCAGACCCAGAGCACCAGCGAGTCCAGCCTGCCCGCCCGGGAGACTGACGAGATCTTCGCCGTGTGCGGGGAGGAGTTCGGCCTGGTGGGCTGTGTGCTGCTGCTGGCTATCCTCACCGCCATCATCCTGCGGTGTATCTGGGTGTCCCGCCGGGCCTGCTCCCCCCAGAGCGCCTTCATCGCCATGGGATATGCCGGAATGCTCATCGCCCAGGTGGGTGTCAATGTGGGCATGTGCCTGTATATCTTCCCGGTGGTGGGTCTCACCCTCCCCTTCGTCAGCTACGGCGGCTCCTCTATTATCACCATGTACGCCGCCATGGGCCTGGTGTCCAGTATCAAGATGCGCTCCCTGCCCAGCTGGCTACGGGACCGCAGTCAGCTCTAGTCAAATTTGATGAATACCCTTTGCCCATTGTGGCAGGCTATGTTGTAACCAAGAAAGGACGGATCGCTGCCTATGAAGGTCACAAGGACGCAGTTGCAGTCTGGCGTCTGGCTCACCGCGGTGCAGACGAAAAAATTCAAATCCTGTACGCTGGGCGTACAATTCCTCACACCCCTGAAGGATGAACGGGCCGCCCTCCACGCCCTGACGCCCATGGTGCTTCGCCGGGGTTCCCTGCGGCACCCCGATCTGGAGTCCATCTCCGCCGCTCTGGACGAGCTGTACGGCGGCTCCCTGGAGCCTATGATCCGTAAAAAGGGGGAGACTCAGTGCGTGGGCTTCATGGGCAGCTTTTTGGACGACGCCTATGCCCTGGAGGGGGAGAAGGTGCTGGAGCCCGCCGCCGCCCTGATGGCCGAGCTGGTGCTCCAGCCGTACACTCAGGACGGGGCCTTCTGCCCCGACTACACCCGCCAGGAGAAGGCCAACCTGACCGACCGCATCAAGGCCCAGGTCAACGACAAGCGGCAGTATGCCCAACTGCGGGTGGTGGAGGAGATGTGCGCAGGGGAGCCCTTCGGGGTGGATAAGCTGGGCAGCCTGACCGCCGTGGAGGCCATCACCCCTCAGAGCTTGTGGACAGCCTATCAGAGCCTGCTCACGCTGGCCCGAGTGGAGCTGTACTACTGCGGCTCGGCGGAGCCGGAGCGGGTGGAGGCCGCCTTTGCCCCGTTGCTGGCCGGTCTGCCCCGGGACGGAACCCGGATGGACCTGGCCCGGCCGGCCAAGGGAACCGCCCCCAAGCCTCCACGCCGGGTGGAGGAGGCCCTGGACGTGACCCAGGGCAAGCTGTCCATGGGCTTCCGCACCCATTGCGACGCCTGGGACGAGGGTTATCCCGCTCTCATGCTGGCCAACGCCATCTACGGCGGAACCACCACCTCCAAGCTGTTCATGAACGTGCGGGAGAAGCTGAGCCTGTGCTACTACGCCAGCTCCGGGCTGATGAAATATAAGGACGTGATGCTGGTAGCCTCCGGTGTGGAATTCGACAAGGTAGGCCAGGCGGAAGCCGAGATCCTCTCCCAGCTCTACCGCTGTCAGACCGGGGAATTCTCCGACGACGAGCTGGAGTGGGCCCGCCGCTCGGTGGTGAGCACCCTGCGCACTACCCTGGATTCCCAGGGCCACCTGGAGGACTACTGGCTTGGTCAGAGCGCCGCCGGTCTGTCCGCCGGTCCCGACCAGATGGTGGAGCGGGTGGAGGCCGTCACCCGGCAGCAGGTGATCCAGGCCGCCCAGGACCTGACGCTGGACACCGTGTATTTCCTGAAAGGCAGGGATTGAGCCTATGGTAAGCAAGCAGTATCCCCGGCTGGGGGAGACCGTGTTCCACGAGATCCTGGAAAACGGCCTGCATATCTATGTGGACCGCCGCCGGGATTTTCAGAAGAGCTACGCCTTTTTCGCCACCAACTACGGGGGCATGGACATGCGCTTTTTCCAGGAGGGCCGGTGGAAGAATACCCCGGCCGGGGTGGCCCACTTCCTGGAGCACAAGATGTTCGACACCAAGGAGGGCAACGCCCTCCAGGACCTGGCTGCCAACGGGGCTTCTCCCAACGCCTTCACCAGCTCCGCCATCACCGGCTATTACTTTGAGAGCACCGAGAAGTTCTTTGACAACCTGCGCATCCTTCTCTCCTTCGTGTCGGTGCCCTGGTTCACCCAAGAGAGCGTGGACAAGGAGCAGGGCATCATTGGTCAGGAGATCCGCATGGTGGAGGACGACCCGGAGAATCAGGTGTTCTATGCCCTGATGGAGTGCCTGTACGACCACCATCCCATCCGGGTGCCCATCGCCGGCACCCAGGAGTCCATCTCCCACATCACCGCCGGCACCCTCTACTCCTGTCACAAGGCTTTTTACAACCCCTCCAACATGGTGCTCACCGTGGCGGGGGACGTGGACCCGGAGCGGGTGTGCGCCGTGGCCAAGGAGATCCTGCCCGTCCAGTCCCTGGGCCACATCGACCGGGACTACGGCGGGGAGGAGGAGCCACGGGCCGCCAAGGGGGAGAAGGAGCTGACCATGGCGGTGTCCACCCCAATTTTCCAGCTGGGCTTCAAGTGCGACCCCGCCCAGCGGGGGGAGGCCTGGATGGCCCAGGAGCTGGCAGGGGAGCTGGCCTGCGAGGCCCTGCTGGGCAGCTCCAGTCCCCTGTACGCCAGGCTGTACAGTCAGGGGCTCATCAACAAGAATTTTGGCTACGGCTTTGAGGTCTATCCCGGCTGCGCTCTGATGGCGGCGGGCGGGGAGAGCAGGGACCCCGCCGCCGTGCGGGACGCGGTGCTGGAGGAGGGGGCCCGGCTGGCCCGGGAGGGCATTGACCCCGCCCTCTTCTCCCGGCTGAAAAAGGGCATGTACGGGGCAAAGGTCCGGGGGCTCAACTCCTTTGAGTATCTGTGCATCAACATGGCCCAGAGCCACTTCGCCGGGGCGGAATTCCTCCGCTTCCCTGAGGTGTTCGACAGCATCACCCAGGCCCGCGTGGAAGACCTGCTCCGCCGGTGGGTGACGCCGGAACGGTGCGGCCTGGCCGTGGTGCGGCCGGGGGAGGGATCCGTATGACGGGGACCGTCACCTTTCCCGGCCTCGGCCTGGAGCTGGAGCTGAACCGGGTGGCCTTCCGGCTGGGCAGCTGGCCGGTATATTGGTACGGAGTCATCATCGCCGCCGGCTTCCTGCTGGCGGTGGTGTACTGCTCCCGCAAGGCCCCCCAGTTCGGCATCCGCCAGGACGAGATCATCGACATGCTCTTCTTCGCCGTGCCCCTGTCCATCATCGGGGCCCGGCTCTACTACATTATCTTCTACCTGGACCTCTACCGGCGGGCCGACGGCTCCCTGGATTTTGGGGCCATGGTGCGCATCTGGGACGGCGGTCTGGCCATCTACGGCGGGGTCATCGCCGCGGTGCTCACCCTGCTGGTGTTCTGCAAGGTGCGCAAGATCAAGTTTTTGGCCTTTGCCGACCTGGGCTCCTTCGGGATGCTTATCGGCCAGATGGTGGGTCGGTGGGGCAACTTCGTCAACATTGAGGCCTATGGAGGCCCCACCGATCTGCCCTGGCGGATGGGGGTCTACCAGTATGTGGACGGAGTGCGGCAGTATGCGGAGGTCCATCCCACCTTCCTGTACGAATCCCTGTGGAACCTGCTGGGCCTGTGCCTGCTGATCCTGGTGGCCAGGAAATGGCGGAAATTTGACGGACAGATCTTTTTGAGCTACTTTGCCTGGTACGGGATGGGCCGTGGCTTTATCGAGGGCCTGCGCTCCGATAGCCTGTACTTTTTCAATACCCCCATCCGGGTATCTCAGGTATTCGGTTTTGTCACCGCCCTCATCGCTATCTGCCTGCTGATCTATCTGCTGGCCTTCCGCAAGCACGACCCGGAACGGCTGTGGGTGAATCAGATGCGCCGCAACCGCCGGACGGTGGCCCTGGTCTACCCTGAGGGGCAGGGGGGCGTCTGGCTGGAGAAGCAGAAAAAACGCCTGGCCCGGGATTTCGCCCGCACCGAGGAGTACGCTCTCCCTCAGGGAGCCGACCCGGAGGAGAAAGCGGAGATGATCGACATGCTGAAGAGCCGGTCCGACCTGAAAGAGGTGCTGGTGCTGGAGGAGAAGAAAAAATAACTCACAGCAGAGGACAGAAAAATGACGTTTGAAGAAAAGACCCTGGTACTGAAGGATGGCCGGGCCTGCATTTTGCGCTCCGCCCACGGGAAGGACGGGGCGGCCATGCTGGCCTGTTTCCGGGCGGTCAGCGCCGAGACGCCCTTCCTGCTCCGGTATGAGGATGAGATCACCTTTACGCTCCAGGAGGAAGAACAGCTTTTGGAGGAAATGAAGGACCGCCCCCAGGCGTTTATGATGCTGGCGGAGGTGGACGGGGTCCTGGCGGGCAATTGCGCCCTCATGCCCAAGGGTGGTATGCGCCGCGTCGCTCACAGGTGCGATTTTTCCGTGGCCCTGCGGAAGGAATGGTGGGGTCTTGGCGTCGGCTCGGCCCTGCTGGAGTACGCGCTCTTTCTTGCCGGAAGGCTGGGCTATGAGCAGGTGGAGCTGGAGGTTGTGGACGGGAATCACCGGGCAAGAAGGCTGTATGAACGGTTTGGATTCCGGGAGACCGGAAAAAACCTCCGGGCCTTGAAGTACGACGACGGCAGCTATGCCGACGAGAGCAAAATGATAAAATTCCTGATCTGACAGGGGAGCCTGCCGCAAACGCGGCGGGCTCTTTTTTTGCGGTCATAAAGGGGGACGGGCCCTCATAGGCTTAGAGCAAACGGAAGCGAAGGATGTGACCACATGGATCGGCATGGGGACAAGCGGTATTTGCAGGCAGCCTCTCTGCTGCCCCCCCGGCTGCGGCGGTGGGCGGAGGGCCTGCCCCCGGCGGAGCAGGCCCGGGCGGAGGAGCTGCGGCTGCGGGCGGGGCGGCCCATGACGGCGGTGCTGCCATCGGGGGAGGCCCCCCTGTCGGGGGGGGAACCGGTGGAGCCGGAGGAGCTGGGCCTGGTGCTGGAGATCGCCACCAAAGCCTCGGCCCACACCGCCCTGGAAAAGCTGCGCCACGGCTTTTTCACCGTGGAGGGGGG
>NZ_JACJLC010000110.1 GCF_016901955.1 Pseudoflavonifractor phocaeensis | reverse complement strand
CAGCAAAAGGAGACGGATTCCCACGAAAAACGACCGCCCACTGGGCGGTCGTTTTTCTCGGAATGACGGGGGTTGTGCACTTTGCGTATTTTGCAACAGGCCCTTTTTGCGTTTATTCCATTCCCATCAGAATCTTCTCCGCCGTAATGGGCAGGGAGCGCACCCGCACGCCGGTGGCGTTGTACACCGCGTGGGCGATGGCAGGGGAGGGGGTGTTGATGACCACCTCGCCGATGGACTTGGCCCCGAAGGGGCCGTTGGGCTCATAGCTCTCCTCAAACTCCACCCGGATCTCGGGCAGGTCGGTACGGCAGGGGATCTTGTAGGTCATAAAGGTGGAGTTGACCATCTGCCCTTTGGGGTCGTAGTTGATATCCTCCAGCAGGGCCATGCCGATGCCCTGGGCGATGCCCCCTTCGGTCTGGACCCGGGCCAGGTTCTTGTTGACCACGGTGCCGCAGTCCACCACGCCCACATAGTCCACCACCTTGGCCTCGCCGGTCTCCAGGTCCACCTCCACTTCGGCAAAGCCCGCCATAAAGGGGGGCGGAGAGGTGGGGCTGCAATGGCTGGCGGTGGCGGTGAGCCACTGGGGCCCCACCCCGGCCACCAGCTCCTGGGCCAGCTTGCTCAGGGTGATGGAGGTCTCCGGGTGGGTACGGTCAAAGACCACGTCCCCGTCGAACTCCGCCCGCTCCGGGTGGATATTCAGCCGCCGGGCCCCCGCCTGGGCGATCTGCTCCTTCAGCTGAGTACAAGCCTTCACCACGGCGGAGCCGGTAACATAGGTGGTACTGGAGGCGTAGGAGCCGGTATCGAAGGGGGAGTGGTCGGTGTCCACCCCGTCCACGGTGATCCGCTCCATAGGGCAGGTCAGGATCTCAGCGGCCATCTGGGCCAGAATGGTGTCGCAGCCGGTGCCCATGTCGGTGGCCCCGATCATCAGGGTGTAATAGCCGTCGTCGTTGAGCTTGATGGTGACAGAAGCGGTGTCCAGGGCGGAAATGCCTGAGCCCTGCATGGTCACCGCCATACCCACCCCCCGAACCCGGTGGTCGTCCACCTGTACCCGGGGGTATTTCTCCTTCCAGCCGATCAGCTCCATGCCCCGCTCAATACACTGGGGCAGATGACAGCTGGTGAGGGGCTCATTGTAGTAGGCTGCCATGTTCTCTCCCACCTGGGGCAGGTTCATCAGCCGCAGCCGGGCCGGGTCCATACCCAGCTTCTCCGCCAGCTCGTTGATGGCCGACTCCATAGCGAAGCAGCCCTGGGTGGCCCCGTAACCCCGATAGGCTCCGGCGGCCATGGTATGGGTGTACACCACGTCCCAGGAGAAGCGGAAGGCGGCCTGCCGGGCGTAGAGAGGGATGCTCTTATGGCCCACCAGGCCGATGGTGGTGGTGGCGTGTTCCCCGTAGGCCCCGGCGTTGGACAGGGCGTGCATGTCCACAGCCTTGATGACGCCGTCCTTCGTGGCCCCGACCTTCACGTGGACCCGCATCTGGTGGCGGCTGTTGGAGGCCTGGAAGGACTCCTTCCGGGTGTAAATGATCTTGGCGGGCTTGCCGGTGCGCAGGGTGACCAGGGCGGGGAAGAGCTCGCTGACCAGGGTCTGCTTGGCCCCAAAGCCCCCGCCGATGCGGGGCTTCACCACCCGCACCATGGTCTTGGGCAGGCCCAGGGCGTGGGCGATGGTGCGGCGGCAGTGGAAGGGCACCTGGGTGGAGGTAATGACGTTGAGCCGCCGGTTGTGGTCCAGGTAGGTGTAGGTGCGGAAGGTCTCCATCATGGCCTGGGCGTTGGCCTTGGTGTAGTAGGTCTGATCCACCACCACGTCGCAGGCGGCCAGGGCCGCCTCCACGTCGCCGTGGGCGTCGCAGCCGGTACACACCAGGTTGCGCCTGGGGTCGCCCCCGTCCTCATAGTGGTGGAACCAATCCGCCTCCGGGTGGACCACCACCGGGTTGTCCAGGGCGGTCTCAAAGTCCAGCACCGGCTCCAGCACTTCGTACTTCACCTGGATCATCCGCATGGCCCGTGCCACGCAGTCCTTGTCCCGGCCCGCCACGATGGCCACCGGGTCCCCCACGTAGCGGACGGTGCGCTCCAGGATGTACCGGTCGTAGGGGGAGGGCTCCGGGTAGGACTGGCCCGCCAGGGTGTAGCGGATCTGGGGCACGTCCTCCCAGGTGAGGATACAGGAGATGCCGGGCACCCGGCTGGCGGCGTCCTTGCGGATGGACTTGATGCGGGCGTGGGCATGGGGGCTGCGGAGTACCTGGACCACCAGGCAGTCACGGGGCACCATGTCCTCGGTGTACACTCCCTTGCCGCCGGTGAGGGCGGCGCCGTCCAGCTTGGGAATGGGCTGATTGACGAACTTCAGGTTCATGCGTACACCTCCTTCTCCCAGGGCTTGTCGTGCATCCAGGCCCGCAGGGCCCGGGTCTGCCCGGCGTAGCCCGAGCAGCGGCACAGGTTGCCCGCCAGATAGTGGGCGATCTCCTCCTCGGTGGGGTCGGTGAGCTCCCGGCGCATGGCCAGCACCGCCATGATGAACCCGGGGCTGCAATAGCCGCACTGCTCCGCTCCCTGGGCGGTCATATACCGGCCGAAGGAGGCGGCCTCCTCCTTCACCCCCTCCAGGGTGGTGACGTTCAGGCCGTCGGCCCGGGCGGCGGGGTAGGAGCAGGACAGCACCGGCTTGCCCTCCACCCACACGGTGCACAGGCCGCAGTTGCTGGTATCGCACCCCCGCTTCACGCTGACATAGCCGTACTTGCGCAGAAAATCCAGCAGCATCATATCGTTGGGGATGTGCTTGTTGTACAGCATCCCGTTGACGGTGATCTTGACTTTCATCGGTTCCCCTCCATGCAGGTCTGGGCCGCCCGGCGCACCAGCACGGCGGCCAGCTTCCGGCGATAGTCCGCCCCGGCCCGCAGGTCGGAGCCGTAGGTCAGCTCATGGGCGGCGGCCTCTCCGGCGGCCTCCGGGCCCTGGCCCTGATCCAGGCAGGCGGCGGCCTGGGCCGACAGCATGGCCCGGGCGGGCCGGGCCCCCACCGATACCTTCCATTTGCCCTCCAGGCAGCTTACCGCCGCCGCCAGAGTGGGGAAGTCGGTGGAGGAGCGGCGGACGCTCTCATAGGCGGCCCTGCGGCCGTCGTCTTTGACGCGCACCTTTACCAGAATGTCATCAAAGGCGATGGGGGAGGCCATAAACTCCTCCAGAGGCACCTCGCCCCCCCGGTAAAGCACCACTGTGGTCTCCAGAGCCAGCAGGGCGCAGGTCAGGTCGGAAAACCCGAACCGGGAGAACACTGAGCCCCCCAAGGTGGCGCAGTTGCGGAACTGCACCCCCACGATGTGGGACACGGCCTGACCCAGCAGGTTGTCAAACCGGGATGTGACCGCAGGGTCTGTCTCCAGCTGGCGCAGGGTGACGCAGGCCCCCAGCTCCAGCCAGCCGTCCTTCACCTCGATCTGGTTCAGGCCCAGCCGGGTCAGGTCGATGGCGCGGCTGATGCGGCGGCGGCCCAGCTTCAGCCAGCAGCAGCCCCCCAGCACGGCGGTGTTGCGCACGTCCCGCTGGAGCAGCTCGTCGGCCTCGGCCAGCGACTCCGGGAACATGTAGGTTTTGATGGTGTACAAATCCCATTCCTCCCCCTAAAACGGGTGTTCTCTCTTTTGGCAACCCCCATTATACCGATTCCCCTGGGGCTTGTACAGGGCGGAGCCAAAATTTTTTGAAGGGTCTAACTTGTCTCCCGCCCCAAAAACTCCTCCAGAGCGGGCCTGTCCAGCAGCCGCAGGCTCTTGTAGCCGGTTTTGACCCAGCCCAGCCTGTCGAACTCCCCCAGCACCCGGCTGACGGTGACCCGGCTCACCCCCACCGAGGCCCCGATGTCCTCATGGGTACACCGTACCGACCCGTCGGGCCCGGGGGTCATGGACAGCAGGTGGCGGGCGATGCGCTTGTCCGCCTGGAGGAAGGCGCTGTCCACGTGGCCGGACAGCAGCCGGATGGTGCGGGCCAGATACTCCAGCATGGACACGGCCAGGCCGGGATGGCGGGCAAACACCGCCTCCAGCCGGGGCCGGTCCACCGCCACCAGCCGGCATTTCGTCACCGCCACCGCCGAGGATACCCGGGGCTTGCGGTCGAAAAAGGAGGCCTCCCCAATGAGCTCTCCTCCATGGTGGAAGGTGAGGATGCGCTCGTCCCCATCGCTGGAGCTGATGAAGCATTTCACCGTCCCCGACACCACATAGTAAAATTCCTCCGCCCGGGTGTCCTGGAGGTAGATGAGCTGGCCCGGGTCCTTTTCCTTCACCAGCCCGTTTTCCGCCAGGGGGGCCCAGATGCTGTGGAGCTGTTCCATGGGATCGCCTCCTATGTCCGTAGGGAGCGATGCCCACATCGCCCCGTGTCTCAAAATTGTAACACACTTTACATTCTTTCGGCAAGGGGGTATGTTATCCTGTTGCCAACAAGAAATAAGGAGGCGCCCGATTATGGGAATGACCATGACCCAAAAGATCCTGGCCCGTCACGCCGGACTGGACCAGGTGGTACCCGGCCAGCTGGTGGAGGCCAGGCTGGATCTGGTGCTGGGCAATGATATCACCGCGCCGGTAGCCATCACCGAGTTTCGCAAGGCGGGGCTGACCCAGGTATTTGACAAGGACAAGATCGCCCTGGTGCTGGACCACTCCACCCCCTGCAAGGACATCAAGTCCGCCCAGCTGTGCGCCCAGGCCCGGGAGTTCGCCAAGGAATTCAACATCACCCACTTCTACGACGTGGGCTGCATGGGCGTGGAGCACGCCCTGCTGCCCGAAAAGGGCCTCACCGCCCCCGGCGAGTGCATGATCGGCGCCGACTCCCACACCTGTACCTACGGGGCGGTGGGCATGTTCTCCACCGGCGTAGGCTCCACCGACATGGCCGCCGGCATGGCCACCGGCCTTGCCTGGTTCAAGGTGCCCGCCGCCATCAAGGTCACCCTCACCGGCAAGCTCCAGCCCTGTGTCTCCGGCAAGGACGTGATCCTCCACCTGATCGGTCAGATCGGCGTGGACGGGGCCCTGTACAAGTCCCTGGAGTTTGCCGGGGAAGGGGTAGGGGAGCTGTCCATGGACGACCGCTTCACCATCGCCAACATGGCCATCGAGGCCGGAGCCAAGAACGGCATCTTCCCGGTGGACGACAAGACCCGGGCCTATCTGGACGGCCGGGTGACCCGCCCCTGGGAGGCCGTGGAGGCCGACCCCGACGCGGTATACGACCAGGAGGTGGTCATTGACCTGAACACCCTCCAGCCCACGGTGGCCCTGCCCCATCTGCCCTCCAACACCCGCACCATCGACCAGGTGGAGGGCACTCCCATCCAGCAGGTGGTCATCGGCTCCTGCACCAACGGCCGTCTGGACGACCTGCGGCAGGCGGCGGCGGTGCTCAAGGGCCGCAAGGTGGCCGAGGGCGTGCGGTGCATCGTCATCCCCGCCACCCAGCAGATCACCTTGGACGCCATGGCCGAGGGCCTGATCCAGATCTTCATCGAGGCGGGCTGCGCCGTGTCCACCCCCACCTGCGGCCCCTGCCTGGGCGGCCACATGGGCGTGCTCTCCGACAACGAGCGGGCCATTTCCACCACCAACCGCAACTTTGTGGGCCGCATGGGCCCCGTGTCCTCCGAGATCATTCTGGCCAACCCCGCCGTGGCCGCCGCGTCCGCGGTGGCGGGCTGCGTGGCCGATCCCCGAACGCTGTAAACAGCGTTCGGGCCCCCATATTTTTCTTCCTCGGGGCAAGTGAATTGCCCCTGCGGCAAGGTTTTGCCGTGCAAAACCCTTGCGCGCGCCACTTGGCGCGTCCCGCCTGCGGCGGGTCCCGACGTACCAAATAAGAAAGGGTGACATCCTTGAAAGTATATAAGTACGGCGACAACGTGGATACCGACGTGATCATTCCCGCCCGGTATCTCAACGCCCCCGACGAGAAATCCCTGGCCTCCCACTGCATGGAGGACATTGACGCCAGCTTCGCCTCCACCGTGGAGGAGGGCGACATCATTGTGGCGGGCAACAACTTCGGCTGCGGCTCCTCCCGGGAGCACGCCCCTCTGTCCATCAAGGCCAGCGGGGTGAAGTGCGTCATCGCACCCTCCTTTGCCCGCATCTTCTACCGCAACGCCATCAACATCGGTCTGCCCATCATGGAGAGCGCCGAGGCTGCCGCCGCCATCCAGGCGGGGGACACGGTGAGCGTGGACTTCGCCGCCGGTACCATCACCGACGAGACCCAGGGCAAGACCTGGCAGGCCGCCCCCTTCCCGGCCTTCGTGGACAACATCATCCAGGCCGGCGGCCTGCTCAACTCCCTGAAAGCGCGAGGTGTGGCGAAATGAATTACAAAATCGCTTTGATCCGGGGCGACGGCATTGGCCCCGAGGTGGTAAACGAGGCCGTGAAGGTGCTGGAGGCCGTGGGCCAGAAATTCGGCCACAGCTTCACCTATGAGGACGTGCTGCTGGGGGGCTGCGCCACCGACGCGGTGGGGAAGAGCTACCCCGACGGCACCGCCGAACGCTGCAAGGCCTGCGACGCCGTCCTGCTGGGGGCCGTGGGCGGCCCCAAGTGGGGCTCTGACAAGCCCGCAGAGCAGCGGCCCGAGACCGCCCTGCTGGCCATCCGGAAGGATCTGGGGCTGTACGCCAACCTGCGCCCCGCCGCCCTGCGGCCCGCCATGGCCGACGCCTGCCCCCTGAAGAAGGAGACGGCGGAAAAGGGCATCGACCTGATGATGGTCCGGGAGCTCACCGGCGGCATCTACTTCGGCCAGCGGGAGAAGTACCAGACCGAGGACCGGGGCCTGGAGGCCGCCGACCGGATGGCCTACTCCGAGAAGGAGATCGAGCGCATCGGCCGCCGTGCCTTTGAGCTGGCCCGGCTGCGCCGGAAGAAGGTGTCCAGCGTGGACAAGGCCAACGTGCTGGAGACCTCCCGCCTGTGGCGGAGCGTGATGCACCGGCTGGCGGAGGAGTATTCCGACGTGCAGTACGAGGACGTGCTGGTGGACAACTGCGCCATGCAGCTGGTCCGGGACCCCGGCCAGTTCGACGTGGTGGTCACCGAGAATATGTTCGGCGATATCCTGTCCGACGAGGCCTCCATGGTCACCGGCTCCATCGGCCTGCTGCCCTCGGCCTCCATCGGGGACACCGCCCCCGGGCTGTACGAGCCCATCCATGGCTCCGCCCCTGACATTGCCGGCCAGGACAAGGCCAACCCCATCGCCACCATCCTGTCGGTGGCCATGATGTTCCGCTACTCCTTCCACCTGGCCGCTGAGGCCGACGCAGTGGAGGCGGCGGTGGACGCCGTGCTGGCCGAGGGCTGGCGCACCCCCGATATCGCCGAGCCCGGGGTCACTCCCATCGGCACCCGCCAGATGGGCGACCTCATCGCCGGGAAAATCTGAATCTGACCCCAACGGGCCTGCCGCAAAAACGGCAGGCCCGTTTTTTGCCCCCGCACACGGTTCGATCCTGTCCGTAGGGGCGACCTGCGGTCGCCCGCCGTCCCGTCACCGCACCCGTTCCGTCCCATCCGTAGGGGTGGGTCCCAGACCCGCCCGCACGTCCCGGGGCAGGAAACGGCCCGCTGGCCGCGCCGGGGTCGTCGCGGCCCACGCACACGGTTCAGTCCCGTCCGTAGGGGCGACCTGTGGTCGCCCGCCCGTCCCGGGGCGGGAAACGTCACGCCGGGCGGCCACAGGCCGCCCCTACACAACCGGCGCAGGTCTGCCCGTAGGGGCGAC
>NZ_JACJLC010000109.1 GCF_016901955.1 Pseudoflavonifractor phocaeensis | reverse complement strand
CGGGACACGCCCGAACCCATACGCTCGGGGACACTGTGTAAGACCTCGCCGATGCAGGCTGTGGTGGGCGAACCGAGAATCCCCCGGCTTTAGCCGTGGGGAGTGTCAAATCCAGCGGCTTTGATCTGTATGGATTCAAAACAGAAAAAGGAGAACTGGTGGCCTTGGGTGCCTATGAAGTTCGAAATAGAACAATGGGTGTCCATATCGTCTATATGGAGGGTCAAGCTGAAAGCAACCGCACTCTTGTAGAGGCGCCGAAATATCGAGGAATTGGGCGGGCTCTCATTGCCTATGGCATCAAGTTATCGGTAGATGCTGGTTTTAATGATGATGTAACGCTGGATGCTAAGACACCTGAATTAGCAAGGCATTATGAACGAGATTTTGGTGCAGTTCGTTTACCCGGCCGGGAAAACAATACGGCACCCAGATATTTGATTTGTGACGAAGCTGCTCAGATCATTTTTACAGGTTACTTGGAGGAGGGCTAAACATGGAAGTCGCCAAGTGGCATTTCACCCATGAGAGTGAGGAAGACCGGCTGTGGTACGGGATTTTTTTCTCCATGTGCAAAAAGTTCAACGTCTCTTGGGCTACAGCCTCTCCAACTCAGAAAGCTTTTATCGAAGAAATTACCCGTGTCAACTATGAGCGTGAGTTAGCCAAACGGGAACCTTCTTCCCGGCCGGTGCGGGGCTTTTTTGATGAGTCCGTTTCCGCCTGAGCCAGACACCATAACCGCTTAAATCTGAATACAAAAGGGCCCTCCACCATCCGCCATCTGCCTCAGGCTGGCCGGTGTGAGGGCTCTTTTCTGCTCCATGCATTCTCTAGCTGCCGGCTTTGTCGCCTGTCCAGGAAGCACAGGCCTTTCTTTTGTCCGCGTATGCATCTTGGATCCGGGCTGAGATATCCACGGTCTTGGGGTATGGCACGGGGCGGGTTCCATAGGTGATATCAGCGGCAACGGCGCCGCCGTCCCGGGCGGCGGACAGGGAAACGCAGATGGTATCATTGGGCTCGCAAGCCGCCAGCGCAATGGATACCTGCTGCCCCCGCCGCAGAGAGAGGACCAGGGCGCTTTCTGCCTGCTCAGCCTGAAATTCCAGGTCCGACGGGGTGAGGACCATCTCTCCGGGCGTGATGTTCAGCCAGGCATAGGCGGGGTGCCGGTCCAGCTTTCGCTTCATTTGAAGCAGGATATCCTGATTGATGAAATCACTGCGGAGAAGATCGGGGCTCTCGATCTCATGGCCGATATAGTACTGGATCTCAGATTGGGTAAACCCCAGCGCATACAGATGGGTACCCAGGGCCCTGCGGTACAGGTAGGTGGTAGGGTCCCGCTCCTCGATACACAGATCTGTGACCTCGTCGGAGTACAAAATACCGGTCAGCACACCCAGCTGCCGTTTGGAAATGCCGATCTGAGCAAACAGGGCTCGTCCGGCGCGGCTCAGGTCGCGGGAGGAACAGCGAACCAGATAATCCCGGCCCCGGCACACCAGAGGGATACGGGCCGGATCCCCTCCGCAGGATGCCAGGTCAAGCAGCCCTGCCTGGGCCTGCCGGTAGAGGAAGTCCCTGCGCCGGAGCAAAAAGTCAAATATAAAATCCAGCCCGGGCAATTCCCGGGGGGAATTGGGGGTTTTCCCGCCTGCTTTGACGGCATTGCTGTCCCGCATCGTGGACTGGTAGTTGTGAATGGTGCGGAAAACCGTCCCGTCCGGCAGGACGGATTCCCGGATACAGCCGCAGTCCAGGCCCGCGGCCTCATTATTGCGGTAACCAAAGCCATACATGATCAGCTGGCCTACGTCTTCTCCCTCGGCCAGTTCCGGGTCCAGTCCCCGGAAATAGGCGAGCAGCTTTCCCTCTTCCTCCACGGTAAAGGATTTCCTGAGCCGGGTCAGCACCTCCGTCCGGTTTTTTTCCCGCCGCTTGGGGTCCCCGTCATACAAATCGATGACCGCGCCCCAGAAGATGTTGTCCTGGTACAGGCCGTGGGAGAGCCCCGCCCTGTAGACCACCCACAGCAGGTTGCGGTAATGCTCCATGGAGCTCTCAGAAAGCCCGTATTGGGATTGAATGGAGGTCAACACCCCCAGGAAATCTGCCTCCTCATAGTCCTCCACGGCCTTCCTGGCGTCCAGGAAGGGAAGGATGCGGCCTTCGTACTGGTTGCGGTAGAGGGCACAGGTCTCTTCGTTCCAGTTTTTTGAAATCCCGATATTGTCGCCCTGATCGTCCCACTCCACAAAATATCGGCGCAGCACCCCGAAAAAGGTGGGCTTTCTGTCCGGGGTTTCCTCCGGATATCCCCAGTCCCACAGCAGGGGCGGCGCAGTCCTGTGTACATCAGCCATCGGGCTCCCCCTCCGTTGCATCCCCTGTTTCCAGGCAGGTGATGTGAGTCTTGCATCCATATTGGCTCCTGATCCTGATATGGAGCTCCTCCTGATCCCGGTCCGCCGCCATGTGGATATGGGCCCAGAGAGGGTGCCTGCCGGGAAGGGACAGCTCCGCCTCAGCCTGGCCGGCGGCACAGAGCCGCTGGGATCTTGTCCGGGCGGTGCCGCGCTGGACCAGAACCGCCTCCCAGCGCTGCAGCTTTTTCAGCAGGATCAGCTGGGAGGAATCGGCCAGGAAATCACAGTAGTACCGCCCGAATGTGGTTTGCGGCTGGTTGCCCAGCACATATTGCAGTTCATCGGCATTGAACTGCGCCGTGGTGCGCAGCCAGTAGCTGAGATTCATGCGGAAGAAATCGCCGTAATATTTGCTCAGATTGGTCTCCTTGCTGCCCTTCCGGTTGTCCGGAACGGGGATGATATGGTCGGGCAGCGCCGCGGTTTTGAGGGCCTTGCGGCACAGCCGGTCCAGCTTCACCGGCGGGAAGCACACCATTCCCTTTTCCGATCTGGTTTCCCCCATGATAGTGGCGGGGGGATGGAGGGGGGACAGCGCCTTCTGGCGCTGCCGCACATGGTCCAGAGCGTCCAGAAGGGTCTTGACGCAGGGAAGGTTCCGATAATCCTCCAGATCGGAGAAGCCGCACAGCTGGGTGCCGTCGTTGGTACACTGCTTATGCACCGACAGATATGGGATCCCGCAGGACTCTGTGACATGGATGTCCTGCCAGGTGAGGGCACAGACGATATTGCTCTCCAGCCCCAGCAGCAGGCGCAGCAAAACCCCCACATATTCCGGCTCGTCCTGCTGATAGATACGGTCCAGGGTCCAGTCAAACACGGTGTACAGCTGCCTTGCATCCAGGGACCGGGAAACCAGCGCCCTGCGCACCTGAGCAAACAGCTTCTGGCTGAGCCGGCCGTCTCTGACCACAGGCGCCAGGCTGTTTTCCCGGCAGTAGCCCCGCCGGCACGCAAAATCCAGGGCGTTGGAAATCAGCAGAAACCGGACGATCAGCCGCTCCTGGTTCTCCTCCGGGTAGCAGGCCTCCAGGAGCTCCTGAATGCCTTCCGCTGTCAGGTCCGCCACCCGCAAGGCCCCGATCTCGGAGTAGCACACCATCTCCTGAAACGCCAGGTAATCGGAGCGGCCGGAAAAGCAATCTTCCAGTTCCGGATGCAGATACCACAGGGTCTTCAGCGCAATGTTGGCTCCGCGCAGCAGCTCCAGGTAGTGCCTGGTGATCTCGTCCCGGATGTAGGTAAACTTGCGCGGCGGGGGCTCAGCGCCGCTGTCAGGCCCTGCTTTCTGCTGCTTTGCACTGCGCCGGCCCGCCACCGCGGCGAAGGGATATTGGGTGGTCAGCCACCAGAGCACATCCCTGCCGTCCTGTGCGTCCGGGCTGCTATTGCCCATGGTCACCACCCGTTTTTTCGTGGAAGCAATGGCCTTCCCCCGGGGGAGGTACCCCCGATGTACCTTTTCTTCAGAGGGGGGTTCACAGATATACGCCTCCAGCCGCGGGCGTCCGCTGTTGTTTTTGGGAAAAGATTTGCTGCACCAGATCTTGATGTCCTCGGTAAAATCCACGTCAAATGCCAGGGCTCGTTCCCGCCCTCTGCGCCGCTGATTCAGCAGCTCATCCCGGAAGCGGCTGCGGATGGTGGTGGTGAGATCCAGAAGGGCCCCGCTGTCAACGGACACCGTCGGAATGGGAATTTTGGCCAGAAACTGCCCGGGAAAATCGTGGCTCAAGGACAGGGTGCTCAGGGAGATCCCCGCGGCGGCAGCGCCGCTGCCCACGATACAGCGTATCAGGATTTTCCGGCGGGGCGTGGTGGAATGATAGATCCCCTGGGGAATGAGCATCATGGAAACCATATGCGCAATCAGCAGACCAAGCGCCTCTTTTTCCTGGGACGAGTCCCGCAGCTCCAGCTCGCTGCTGGCTTCCAGAATCAAAAGATCGGTGGCTGGAGCAGCCCTGTTCAGCAGATGCCGGTACCACTTTTTCTTGGACTGCGCGCCGACAGACCGGGCGAAAAAGAGCATCTTCTTTCCAGCTTCGGGAGGCAGCCAGGCCTCCACATCTTCCTCCTTGATGTACAGAAATTCAAAATTCGGATAGGCTCGTCCCGCATAGGCAGGGGTGGAAAAATGGAGCCGGTACAGCTCCATCTCTTCCGAAGTGGCGCAGATAAACGTGGTTTTACGATGCCGGGTCTCCTCGTGGGCAGCCCACTTGCTCACAAAATGGGGCGAGGGAAAGAAGATGATCGCCTGCTCATCCGTGTCGGAACAGGGGGTAAGATGGGACAGAAATACCGAAAAGATCAGGCCGTTTTCCAGCGTAATATCGTTGCTGCGCATCCTGTTTTTTGCGCCGCCATGGGCCAGGGACAGGACCCGAAGCAGATCCAGCGGACTGCTTTGCAGGATATTTTTTTGGGCCTTGCTCAGCCATTTGATGCGCGCCGCAGACTCCCTGCAGGGAGAAAAATGTGACGGCGGATTGCGCTGCGCCACGGCCCGGAAGTTGAGGCCGCCCACCAAAAAGTCCCGGATGATGGAGCTCTGATTCGCGCGGGATTCCCCCAGTTCCAGCACCAAAATCTCTGCCGCATCACGGGCTTTTTTCTCCAAAGGTTTCAGCGAAAACGCCCGCTCATCCAGCGGATAGTGCAGGATGGCGCGATACAATTCCTCAAAAAAATCCCGCCGCAGCAGCGCCATATTGGCGCAGGTTTGGGTGCAATAAAAGCGGTACACATGGTCCAGCACATCGCCGCCATCCGCCCCGTGGAGCCGGGCAAAAAACTGCTTCTGTTCCAGCTGATAGGCCAGCAGATTGATGGAGATCAAGTGGTGTCCCTGGTCCCGGATATCGTCCATGTGATACTGGCTGCACAGCGCCAAAAACGCCTCCGGATCGGCGGCCAGCGAGGGCGTGACGTGGCGCAGAAAGGTCAGAAAGTCCACCGAAAACAGGCTGGAAAAGCTGTTGCTTCCCGCCATGGGATCCCCGGCAAAGCCGGGATAAAAACAGCGCTTGGACTTGTCCTGTTTCATGTTGGAAACAGCCGTTTGGAAGCCAAAATTTTGTATCACGTTTGCGGTGACAAAGGCGCACAGAAGGGTGGAATCCTTTCGCATGGAGGCAGCCTGCTGCTCCGATGCCGGGGGAATACTGACCGATTCCAACGCCGCGATGTAGCGGTCACGCACTTGTGGGTACAGCATAGCGTCAGCCCTCCGCACTCCATAATAGTAATTAAATGATATTTGATGCTTATAAAATAATCAAGTATAATTACTATTTTTACATGAAAAAAGCCCTCCTCAAAGGGCTTTTTCTCTTCCTGTAACGCCGCAAACCCTTGTGCCGCAAGGGCTTTCCTATGTTCGGGACAGATCCACATCCCACTGAATGGGTTCCATGCCCATGGAACGGATGGCGGTGATGACGTGATCATCATACTCCCCGTAGGGACAGCGGATCAGAGTGGGGCGTACGCCGGTGATAGCCTCGATCTTGTCATTACAGGCGTTAACGTCCGCAATGATCTCCTCGGAGGACAAGCTGTTGTAGTGGGCGTGGGTATTGGAATGGTTCATGATCTCATGGCCTGCTTCGTGAAGGGCCTTCACCGACTCGGGGTATTTCTCCACCCAGTCCCCTACCACAAAAAAAGTAGCTTTGATCTGGTATTCTCCCAAAATGTCTATGAGCTGCTGGGTGTCCTCGTTACCCCAGGGTAATGTAACATAGCGGCCCTTGGGGCTCAAGGGCTCCAAGGACCTTCGCTCAGGTGCAGCAGCAGGCACAGAGAGGAACCGATTTCCATGCCAAAGTTTTTTGTCGAGAGCTGTAGCTGTAATAGATTCCGCCCGCAGTCTCCGCAGCAGAGAAAACCGGTAATGGGACTCTGGTTCTGTTCAAAATTGATGACTTATGCTATAATGGCCGCAAATCGACTGCTATGATCATGTCTGCTGAATCAACCGAAAATCTTGGCAAGCTACCATGGGCAGGCAGTATCGTTTCCGCACGAGATCGGAGGGAGTAGAACGATGCGTGAGTTTATCCGGATTACTGACAAAACCCTGCACTGGTTTCAGCCCCTTCTGGAGGAGCCGTTGATCAGACGGCTTACCAATCCTGAAAGCGGCACCTATGCCATTGGGGCAGTGGAGGACAAAACCGCCTGCGGAGTGCTGGTGTTCCGCATGGGAGATCCGGCGGCGGAGATCCTGACGCTGGCGGTCTCCCCGGAGTATCGCCGCAGAGGGATCGCCCGGGGCATGGTGGAATATCTGTGCCGCCATGCATGGGCTACCGTTACGCCGGTGGTGTGCAGCTTTGCGGCCCCAGACCGGCAGGACCCGGTCTACCTGTTTTTTGCCCATCTGGAATCCTTTTCGGTGGCGCCGGAGGAGGGGATGGTCTGTAGAGTACCGTTATCTGAGCTTCCGCGCCGCAAACTGGAGGCCATGGGGGGGACGAAAGGGGAAATCCGCCCCTTCTATTCCCTGCCCGCGGTCACACGACGCCGGTATTTCTACCGGCTCCGGCAGCAGCATGCGCTGCTGTGGGATGAGCTGGACGAGGCAAGCTGCTGCCGGCCCCTGTGCCTGTGCGCCATGGACGGCGGCGAGATCCAGGCGGTGGTGTTTATGGCGGAGGACGGACCGGATCTGGAGCTGTCCTTTGCCTGGTGTGCGCCGGATCATCCCGGCCAGTTGATGGCGCTGCTGGCTCAGGTGGCCAGTCTGCTGCCGGAACGGGAGGGTGATCTGCGCATTGCTGCCGTTACTCAGACGGCGGTTTCTCTTGTGGATAAGCTGCTGCCTGGCCGGGAGGTGCTGGCCCGGTATTACCAGGCGGCGTGGGACATGCAGTGATAGGGGGGATACAGGATGTGTGACTCGATCACCACGGAACAAAACCGGCAGATCCAGCAGCAGCCGATCCAGATCCAGCAGCCGGTCCAGATCCAGCAGCAGCCGGTTCAGGAGCAACAGATGGAAGAGACGCACCGGTTGGAGATGCGGGAGCCGGTGGAGGTGCCGCTGCTCCAGGAGATGGAGGTCCATGCGGAGATCGAACAGCCCGCCCCGCCCTTGCAGCGGAGGGAGAGCCGCTCTGAGCGCAAAAAGCGGGAGCAGCTGGAAAACGCCCGGCAAAAGGCGGCGGAGCAGCGGGCCGAGGTGGAACGTCAGGAGACCGGACTGGCGGAGCGGCGGGCGGCCCTTGCGGCGCAGCAGGTCATGCCGGAGGAGCAGCTCAGAGCGGAGAAGGCTCTGCTGGAGGCCAGACTGAAGGCGGTGGCCCTGGAGGAAGAGGCCGGCCTGAAGGAGGTTGAAGGCGGTACCCCCATCCAGGAGATGGAGGTCAGACACAGGGCCCAGGTGGAGCGGGCCCGGCTGGCCGGGGAGTACGCCCGGAGTT
>NZ_JACJLC010000108.1 GCF_016901955.1 Pseudoflavonifractor phocaeensis | reverse complement strand
GTGCTGACCTACGCACAGATTTACGAACAGGTCTGGGGCGATTTCACTACAGGAAACGAAAACAATACGATAGGATTTCATATCTGCAACCTGCGCGAGAAGCTGTATCAGGCTAATCCAGATGCCCTGTTCTACATTCGCTCCGTGCGGGAAGTCGGATACTGTCTGGATGTCGATGAACCGTAATTCCACCACTATTTTCTTTCGCATGGATGTCTTTTCTCTGACCTAAATCTCTGATAGAGTGAGTCCTTCTGGGTGGTTCACAATGAACCGCTCCTGGGTCCAGCGAATGGGCGCAGTTCTCCCTTGGCGGAAGATTTTGAAATTGCCATTGATTCAGAGAGTGGTTTGTACTACATTTTGGTACAAACCACTCTCTCTTTTGGTATAGCTTTAGCGAACAGAACCACCAGCTCTGCTGGTGAGGATAAAAAAGCTTTAGCTTTAAGCATCGAGCGAAGCGAGCTGCTAACAGCAAATTATCAGTGAAGAAAGACTTTCGTTAGAACAGCGGTTGCCCGTTTACGGGCCGTAGGGCAAGTGATGCGAGTGAAATAAATTTCAGTGCGTCTTGAGACGTTTGCCGGTAACAGGCCCTTATAGGGCCAAATCAAGCCACCGGCTTAGCCAGTGGTTATGACTATTTCACGGTATAGAGATTGGAGGTGCTGCTCCCATTCGGCCTGTGCCGGGAAGCCTTTTTCAGATAGCCGTGCTGCTCCAGATCGTGCAGCGCCCGCTTGACCGTAGAGCGGGACAGCTTCATGTCCGAGGCAATGGTCTTAATGCCCGGCCAGCACTTTCCCTCGGCATCGGAGCGATCCCGCAGGTACATATAGACCGCCTTCGCTCTGGAGGGAAGCTCAGTGTCGGCGTAAATCGTTCCGAAGTAACTCATCGTTCCTCCTCTCCGAATGTCTTCATTTGCTTTCCTCTTTTTACAGCCCTCTCCTGAGCCGGAGCATGGGCGATGCCGCCCCGGCTGGATACCGCATAGCCGCGGCTTTCGTCCATCTCCTCCGGCTCACTGAGCTGCGGGAGATTCCGCTCCAGATCCACCCGGTTGGCATAGGCCACCGCTCGGTTGGCTCTCTCCGGCACCACATACGGCTCCCCGAAGGTAATGCCCCAGTTTAAGAAGAGTTGGAGCCGGGTCCGCATGGGATGTGTGCCAGTTTTCATGACGATAAAGCTGCCCTTGGGAATGGATTTCAGCTCGTCGGGCGTCAGCAGGGCGCGCTCCATCATCTGGAGGCTCTGGCTGGGATCGTTCTTGCCCCGGCTCACCGAGCCGGAGAGGACGGTGCGGCTGCCCAGGGCTTTGGACAGCACCTCCGCAGTCTGGCTGTTGGGTGCAAAGCCGCCGAAGATGGTGTCCTGGCAGTTGTCCTGAATGATCTCGCAGCCCTCTTTTCCGTAGTTTTTTTCGAGCTGCGCTAAGGACTGGATGATCGGCACGAGCGTTAACCGGCGAGAGCGTCCAGCGGAGAAAAGGGGCAGTATATCAAACGGGGGCATGGTGCCGAATTCGTCACAGAAAAGCACCACCCGGTTTTTCAGCTTGCCGCCGTTCTCATCGGCCACAGCGAACAGCTCCCGGCTCAGGTTCTGGATCATGAGACCGGCCATGAAGTTCTTGGTTGTGTCTTCTTCCGGCAGGATCAGGAAGATGGCAGACTTCTCCGAAGCAAACTTCTCAGCGTCAATGGCGCTGTCGAAGCACAGGATCTGCTCCAGCTCGCTGTCCAGAAAGGCATTCAAGCGGGACAGCACGGTGGACATGACGGAGGCCATTGCCTGCTCGGCGCTGTTGAGGGCGGCACCGGCAAACCACCTCGCCTTGTGATCCGGCGGCAGTTTTGCCATCAGGAGCTGGAAGTGGCTCTTGCCCTTGACACGGCTGGGCTCCAGCAGATCCTGCACCAGCTTGAACACGGAGACGATATGCCGGCGCTCCTGGGGGTGGTCTTTATCGGGCGGCAGGAACTCGGCAAGCATCAGGATGACCGAGGTGAGCAGACCTTCCGCCGCATCGTAGAAGAAAGCGTTCTGACCGCGGTTGCTGTCATCGCCGTCCGGATTGACGATGGTCTTGGACAGGATTTTGGCGTATTTCTCGGCCTTGGCCCGGGCCGCGAGATTGTTCGGGTCACTCCGGGCAATGTCCATATACCGGTTGACCAGCGTCAGCAGATTGTTACCGTCTGAGCGGGTGGGATTTCGCAGGTCGATCACGGCCACATTCTGATACCCATAGCAGTTCTTGGCAATGGCGCCGTAATTGCGGGCGAGGTCGCCCTTGCTGTCCAGCGCCAGCCAGCTCATGCCGCTGGCGCAGGCGTACTCCAGATTGGGATAGAGAAAATAGGCGGTCTTGCCGATGCCGGAAGCGCCGATCATCAGGCAGTGGATGTCATCGCTGTCCACGAGGGCGGTGAGTTCGCCTTTCTTTCCCTTGCACCCCAGCACCAGCCCCTGCTCCGTGGGCAGGTTCTGGCCGCTGCGCCATTTCTTCACCTCGAAGGG
Source organism: Pseudoflavonifractor phocaeensis (assembly GCF_016901955.1). Taxonomy (GTDB): domain Bacteria; phylum Bacillota; class Clostridia; order Oscillospirales; family Oscillospiraceae; genus Flavonifractor; species Flavonifractor phocaeensis_A. Next base: position 5,581 of record NZ_JACJLC010000108.1, on the reverse strand, counting down.
GACATGGGCATAGGTCTGCCGGATCTCTTTGGCTGTGGCCCATCTTGCGGTGCCGTGCTGGCCGTCGCCGACCGTTTTGGATTTGATCCCGCTCAGGGTATAGTAGTGGGACAAGGCGGCCAGACAGCCGATGACCAGAAACATCAGCCCGCCGGCGGCCAACAAAATCAGGACTTGGTGTGGCATGGTTAACCCCTTTCAGGGCGCACCACTTCCTGCTCGGTTCCATACTTCTGAATGCGCACATCACTCTTGTTACGGCCTACTTCGGGCGAACAGGAAGTGGTGTGCGTTGTTGTTATTTACTGCATGACTTGTGCGTAGGACGGTTCCTCAGCGGTCAGATCATCATTCCAATCCTTGTGTGCGGGAATGAGCCTTTCCACCGTGTACCTCTCTGCCAGCTGTTCCTTCATGCGCCGGCTGGCCAGATGGCCAGCCTCGTCATTGTCGAGGCAGAGCAGGACCGTATTGATTTGCGGCTGCCGCTCCAGCAGCTTTAGCACCGGCTGAATGGAGGTGCCGCAGCAGGCCACATAGCTGTGGCTCTGCCAGCCCTCCGGATGGAGCGTGATGTAGGAGAGCATATCGATGGGAGCTTCGAACACATAGAGGCTCCCATCTGTGCCGATATGGTGGAAGCTGTGACGGGGATCGCAGCCCTCCACATTGAGCCGGAAGGCTTTGCCGAAGCTGTTGGCGCTGCGCTTGTGGGCATGGCGGGGGACGCCGTCTTCATCCGTACCCACGAAAACCGCATTGTGGTAATCGGCGTCTTCATACAGCAGCTTCTCTCTTGCAAAGTGCGCCACAACGCTCCGGTCGATATTCCGGTGCTTGACCAGATAGGCATAGACCCGGCGCATATTGGAATTGGCCGGCGGAAGGACAAAGGGCTTCGGCGGCTCCTCTACCCGTTCTTGGGCAGAGGGATAAACCGTTCCCAGCTCGCCTCCCAGAAGCATGGTCACCGCCTCCGGGTAGCTGAGGTGATAAAAGCGTTGCACGAAGCTGACGGCGTGGCCGCCCCGCTCCTCGGCATGATCGTACCACTCGTTGCCGCGGATGGTGACACTATGGTCACGGGCCAGCCGTTTCTCTCTGCCGGAGGCAAGGAGCTTTTCGCCCCGGCAGCGGAGAAACTCCTCCAGATCAACGGAGGCGGCTCGCTGCTTCTGTTCTTCCGTGAAATGAATGTAAGTCGACATAGGCTCCTCCTGTTACATGGTCTGCTGATAGGATACCTGCTCCTCATGATCATCCGCCTTGTGGCCCATGGCCATCCGCTTTTCCGTCAGCCGCTTGCGCCGTTTGGAATCAATGCGAATCCCTGCCGGATTGCGAGGCGGCATGGAATTGTCCCGGAAGATCCGGCTCATGTGATGGAGCAGCTTGGTTGCCGCCAGCATGACGGACGGATCTCGGAACTGGTCAAAGCGGTCAAGGAAGAATTGAGCATACGCATTGCCCTGGGCAGCGGAGCGGGTGAACCAATCCCTGGCCTGCTCCCGATCCTGTTCCACATCCCGGCCCAGGAGATACAGCTTGCCCAGTGTGTACTGAGCAAACGGGTTTCCTTGTCTGGCGGCGGCAGTCAGGTACTCCAGAGCTTTTCTCACATCCTTCTTTACGGACTCACCGGTGAGACAGAGCTTCCCAAGGCGGTATTGGGCAAACGGATTCCCATGCCCGGCGGCCTTGTCCAGCCAGCGCACCGCCTCCTCGGTGCGCTTTTGAGAGAGCAGGAGCTTCCCGAGTGCGTATGCCGAAAAGTCATTTCCGGCCTCTGCGGATAAGCGAAACCAACGCTCCGCTTTTTCATGATCCCGCATGGTGGAGAGATTATCCCGGTAGAACTTTCCCAGTTGATGCGCCGCCACCGTGTATCCTTCCGCCCAGAGCTGTTCCAGCGCCCGGACGGCTTCGGCGTGTTCCTCATCCAGCGCATAGACATCCTGCAGAACCGTTTTGGCGGCACGATAGCGTCGAGCCTGTTCATATACGCTGCTGGATCGCTGCTCCTCATGTGCCGCCTCCGGCTCCGGCTCATCTTGCATCTTCTCATCTTCAAAAGTCGGGAGGCCGAGGCGGATGTTCTCGGCCTCCCGGATGATATCGTTTTTGATCCGGCGGAACTCTTTCTGCTGAGAGAGCGGGAGATGCTCCCGCGGTGTACGGCTGCCATAGCACTCGTTCAGCTCATCCCGGATCTGATTCCAGGTTTCATAGCACTTTGCTACTTCCGGCTGCCGGGCCAGCTCGTCCACGATGGTGTCCACCAATGCTTTGAGCGGTTTCTTCAGATAACCATACTGCTTTTTCCCGGTGGTGGTTTCCAGCGCCTGCACCAGCTGGCGCATCTGTTTCTCGATGACAGGGTTGTCGCAGAGCTGATGCTCCATCTTCTGAATCAGCTCCCGCATGGTATCCTGCGCCGCTTCGATCAGTTCTTTATAGGCAACATCCTTCCGCTCGTAGATCTGGATCATCTCATCCCGGAAGATGGTGTTGGTCAGCTTGGAGCGCATGGCCGCAATGCCTTCCCTGGTCAGGAAGCCCTCCTTCGGATCGTCTGACCAGACCATCATGTGGATGTGGGGGTGATGCCCCTCATTGTGGAAGGCCGCATACCAGCGGAAGTGATCAGCCGGTATCTTCATGGCCTTGGCCAGATCCTGTGCGTGCATCATGAGCAGGCCGCGCCATGCGTCCGCATTGTCGTACCCCAGCCGGGCAGCATCCTCACGGCGCAGGGAGTAGATGATGGTCCACACATTTCCGTCATGGGCTTCCAGCTCGGACATGGCTGCGTCGAGGTCTACTGCGGCGGCGGAGTTGAACAGGCCATGGGCCCCGCGGCGCTCCACACGGGGGCGGGTGGCAATGTAGGACAGGTATCCGCTCTCAGAATTTATTTCGTGGAGGTTTGCATCCAGCGCCATGGTGATGAAGGCTGATGCGGTACCAAGGGTAGGCGTCTTACGGTAATCCTCATACTCGAACAGCTCCACGGCATCAGGGAAATCATGCAGGAGCTTTTGGATCAGTTCCCGCTGTCCTTTGGTGACGGGACCGTTGCCGGTCAGCTTCTCCACACCTTCGCGGGTGGCAATGTACTTCATGTACCCGCCGGCCTTGTCCGATTGGATGTAGCCGCTTTTTTGTACGAGCTTTGCCATGGGTTACACCGACTTCTGGAAGTCCAGTGCGTCCTTGAACGAGATGCGACCGTTGGTGCGCTTCATATCCCGGATGGCTTTTCCGCGCAGGCGCTGGTATTCTCCTTCGTCGATATCGGTGTCGTAGGCGATGATCTGCCCCAGCACATTGAGATCCACACCCTGCTTGAACAGGAGCGAGCCCATGCGTCCGGCAAAATTGTCCAGGGTGCCGGTGAGCATGGCGGAGAGTGCTTCGGGCAGGAAGCCGCCGGCATTCTTCGTGTTCAGATAGCCGATGTAAAACCGGAGCGCATTCTCCACGAATTCGCTCCGGCTGGCGCAGTTGTCGAGGCGCAGGTAGATGTCTACCTTCTCGTCCAGATCCTCAGAGATCCAGAACCCCTTCTTCGTTTTTCTGCTTTCGGACTTCAGTAAAACCACTCCTTTTTTCGTCAAGTCCCCGCTGAGAACCCTTGCCACAGCGGAGCTTTTCCGCATCATAGGGTCCAACAGCTCTTTCCACCCGCCGGATTGTCCCCGCTGCGAAAAGCCGGAAACTGCCCGCACTGCGGGCAGAAGTGGGAGAGCCGGGGGCGGCATTGTCCCCGGCTCTTTCTCCTGCTTCGCTTTCACCAGCTTCCCGCTCTCTTGGAAAGCGGCCCAAATTCCGCCCGCTTCCCTCTGGAGGGGTACACGGTCGGCTGGTCGCTGAAAGCCGCACACAGCGGCTCACAGGGGGCGACACGGCGCTACATATGCTCTTCCGGCGGGGTCAAACGCCGCATGGCCTCCGCCGCCTCCGACACGATCAGACCTGGCTCGCAATACTCCCTGTATACCCATACCCTGTCCTGGAAGTCGATGGCGAACCAGTAACAGGCAAACATATCAAGGCCGTAGTCAAACGCCCGGTACTTGGGCCACTCCGCCGGGATCAGGAAGGGCTTGCAGGTGTGCAGCTCCTTATTGAACTCAGAGAAATACTGCCCCGCCATGGCGTCCCAGTCTCCGTACCGGTGGGCCGCTCGGATGTCCTCCGGCAGGGTGTCCAACATCTGGATATACTCCGGGGAGGACTTCAACAGAGCCTCGTTGTCCTCCACTGTGGCAGGGATAAAAGCGTAGTCCTTCCCGTCCTCGATGCCCTCATACTCCCGGCTGACGAACAGCCTCTTTACCCACTGATGCCCGACCCCGCCTGGGTTACAGGTGAGATAGAAGTGCTTCGGGATATCGTTCACACCACGCAGCGTAGCGCCCATGGTGCGGAACTCGTACTCCAAGAAGTGGGTTGCCTCATCCATGAAGATCCAGTCGTATTCCTGGCCCTGATATTCCGTGATGGCGTTGGAAGATTGCAGGTGCCCGAACTTGATGGCCGACCCGTTGGAGAAGAACAGCATCCGCATGGTGCCGTTGTAGCTGGCGATCATGTCGCCGCAGGGCCGGCCGTCTACCGTGGCTGAATTGATCAGCTTGTTCATAGGCTGGATGATGGTCATCTCCAGCTCCGGGTATGTCCGCCGCATGATAAGGATCTTGATGCCAGGATACTCCAGCGCACCCTTGATGGCGGCCCGGATCAATACATGGGTCTTGCCGCCGCCCCGGGCCCCGCCGTATGCGGTGTACCTGGTCTTGCTCTCAATGAACTGCCACTGCTTTTCATACAGTTCGCCCAGATCCAGCTTGATTTCGCCCGTGGGCTTGTTCGGCTTCCTCATTCTTCAGCCTCCAGGCAAAATAAAAGAGGCCAACCACCGAGTTATCCTCGGCAGATGGCCTCTAGGGCTCTAATTTGACGGGGTGCGCACACCCGCATTTCCGACAGTATGGAGCCACACCCTTCCCGGTGGCCCCGTCCTCCAGCGCTCCGATCTTCGACCAGGTCACCGGGCACAGCACCCACTTCCCCTGGATCACCGCCGGAGTCTTTGAAATTTTCGGGTTTCCCATGTTGAAACACCCACCCCCTGTTTTCTCCTACCCCCTGTAAGGACGCCCCCGAGTGTGGGGTGGATGCACACCCGGGGGGCATAAAGAGATAGAGGCCAGACCACATGAAAGTCTGGTGGAGCTACCGGTGGGACTCGAACCCACGACCTGCTGATTACAAATCAGCCGCTCTGCCAACTGAGCTATGATAGCGTATTGTGGCCTTGGCCGGACTCGAACCGGCGACATTTTCATGATTGGCGAAACGCTCTTGCCATCTGAGCTACAAGGCCATATAGCCCCCATATGAGGGCTATGTTGTGAGTTTATCCGGCTTTGCTCACGGGCCGTATCGGATGTGGATGATTCCACGACCCTGAGATTGAAACGGTTGCCGGGGTGTTTGGTGGGTGTGGTGATACCCCTATACCCTCCCGGCGAACCGCCCCCCCGATTTTCCGCTACCCCCTTGGGTGGGGTGGGGG
>NZ_JACJLC010000107.1 GCF_016901955.1 Pseudoflavonifractor phocaeensis | reverse complement strand
TTGACAGTTGTATTTTCCTTGGCCTCACCAGAGCTAATCTGTTCTACCGTAGCCACTCGCACATAAACCGCAACAGTCATTCCTTTCCCTCCATATCTTCAAAGATGTCCTTGAATTTCCAGACGATTTCGATGCTGTCCTGTCCGCGAACATAGATAGCGTCGATCAGCGCATGGGCAAGCTCGTAGGTAAGCCCCTCGTTCCTCTGGTACTCGCCGAGTACCGTGTTAAGCCTCTCATCAGAGCAGGGATGCTCAGAATCAAGCTCCTGCATCCGCTCATGGCCTTTACGGATCGCTTCTTCGTTCTCGGACATCTTTGCGTCTGTCTCTGCTTTCCGTTTGAGGTATTCCGCCTTTGTGATACTGCCGGAAGTGTACTTCTCATACAGCCGGAGCTTCACTGCCTTGAGCTGTTCCGACTGCTTTTGCAGATCGCGAATCGTGTCCGCGCATTCTGAAATAGCAGATTTCCTGCGCTTACTGATTTCGTGATTCTTCATGGCTTTCTTTTCTGCCAGCGCCAGCATTTGCCCAATCGCATTGTAGGCAGCATTCTCAAGCCATGCCTCGCTGTATCTCTCGCCAACCGGACACTCCGTATCGCGGTCATTCATCGAGTGCGTACACTGATAGAAATATCCGCTCACATTCCTGTTCTTACGCCGGGTCAGGGCGCGTTTGCAGTTGCCACAGCACACAAGACCCTTGAGTGGATAATAGTGCGGGTTGCGTTTCGGCTTCTTTACGCCGCCCCGGATAACTTCCTGAGCCATCTCGAACTCTTCCTTGCTGACAATGGCTTCGTGCATCCCTTCCACAACAATCCAGTCTGCCTGATCCTGCGGGATGCTCTTCCGTGAGCCGACACCGGCGGACTTGCGCCTGTGGCCTACCGTCGCTCCGGTATAAACATAGTTGGTCAGGATTTTATAGACCATAGATGCCGTCCAGCTTATTGATGGATACAATTGACCTGCGGGACAAGCTGGAAGAAATCGCTGCGGCAGAGTATCAGAATGGCGGAAAGTACATCCGCCCCATTGCCCTGTTTCAGGCCCAGCCGAAGGGCAAGGAGGACGCGACTACTTTTGAAAAGCTGCGGGCGGAGCTGATGAACACCGGGATTCCCGCCGAACATATTGCCATCCGCACCGCCGATGTGAATGAGCTGAAAAATGTGGACTTGTTGTCCCCGGACTGTCCGGTGCGGTACATCATCACGGTAAACGCGCTGAAAGAGGGCTGGGACTGTCCCTTTGCCTATATTCTGGCTTCCCTTGCCAACAAAACCAGTCAGGTGGATGTGGAGCAGATTTTAGGGCGTATTTTGCGCCTGCCCTATACTGTGGAGCACAGGGCAAAGGCCCTGAATATGTCCTATGTGCTGACTTCCTCCAACGATTTCAACGATGCAGTGCAGCAGATCATCCGAGGACTGAACAGCGCCGGATTCAGCGACAGGGATTGCCGCCTTGCCGAACCGGTAGAACCGGCCAAGCCCGCACCAGTACCGGAGCAGCTTCCCATAATCGAGCCGGAAGCCTCGCAGGAGGATTTTGCTGGGCTGGACGGGAAATCCATCGGGGCAGAGCTGCAACGGCGCAGAGAGAGCGAAAATTCGCCGGAATCCGCCCCGAAAGCGGACAGTATGCTTGCTGAGGCCCAGCAGGCAGGCGACGCATACAATCAGGCGGTGCAGGGCGCGAACAACGACCCGTTTGCAGCCGCTCTGCCGTGGGAGAGGTACGCGACAAGGTGAACACATTCCACATCATCCCTCAATATCAGGAAAGCGTGGACGGCCTGCTGATCCCACAATTTTTCCAAGTGATCCCGCAGTCCCTGTTTACCGATGGGGATAAGGTGCTGTTGAGCAAGGAAATGCTTGCAGACGGCTTCACCCTGAAAGGCAAGGCATACGACATTGATTTTGCCGCAGCGGACGATGAGATCGTCAAAGTCGATGTGGAAACTGGCCGCAGTGTGCCGAGGGCTTACCAGATGGAAGCTGCCGACCAGCGGTATTTCAAGGAGTATTTCAGCAGTTTACCCCCGGAAAGCCGCGTGCGCCAGTGCAAGGACATGATGATTCACCAGTTGGACAAGCTGAACATGGTGGATGGCAGCGATTTGCGCGCCTATGTCAATCTCATTGTGGACGGGATGGATCGGGAACAGCTTGCCGCGATGGAAAAAGCCCCGCTGGGCTTTGCCGCAAAAATCCGAGCTAAAATCGAGACTCTGCTGGATCAGCACTATAAGGAGACTTTCTTTACATGGCTTGACCGGGGCAAAATCGTGTGCGAACCGTCTTACCGTCTGCCATCGGCAATCCATCCTACAAACAGTACGGCGATTTACGGAAGGTCACTCTATGAAGCCGAGGAGGACATGAACGCGCTGGAACAGGATTTGGTGAAGCGGCTGACGGCCATTCCCAATGTGCTGTGGTGGCACCGAAATATCGCCCGGCACGGGTTTGCCATCAATGGGTACTTCAACCACTACCCGGACATTATGATTATGACGCAGAGCAGCAAAATCATCCTTGCCGAAACCAAGGGTGAGCATCTGAAAAACGATGATAGCCGCGAGAAGATCGAACTGGGCGCAGCTTGGCGGAATGCTGCGGGGAACCAGTACCGCTATTACATGGTGTTCCGGGACGAGGAAAATCTGCCGCATGGAGCGGTGAGTATGGGGCAGTTTTTGGAGACAGTTGAAGCCCTATAACAAGTGAATAACCGCATCTCATGTTTTCTGATGGGGCAGCAGAGAAATCTGCTGCCTTTTCTTATGGTGACTACCCTGTGGGGACTCGTCCCGCAGGGCTTGTCATAAATAAACGCGCAGGGAGGCGATACAGGTGAAAAGACAAATTTGCGCAAAGGAGGTGGCATACCCATGCAGCACAAGAAAAAGGCTGTAAATTCGATGGAGGCAGGATATGGCAAAACCGCTTGACCCCAAGAAGATAGAATCGGCCCGTCAGTTTAGCAGCCGTGCCGAGCGCAGGGAACAGCGGCGGAAGCTCATGCAGGACGAAATTGCGGAAAATCAGCGCAGCAACGGCGTGATTGTGATTCCCCCTAAAAAGTTGCAGGAAGTACAGCAAGAGCGCCCAAAACTGCGTGTTGCGGCGTACTGCCGCGTCAGCACACAGGAAGAAGAACAGGTTGGCAGTTTTGATATGCAGGTCCGGCATTTTACCCAGCGGATTGAAGGCAATCCTGATTGGGAGCTGGTGGAAATCTATCAGGACGAGGGCATCAGTGCTACAACCGTCAAAAAGCGCCTTGGCTTTCAAAAAATGATTGCCGATGCAGTAGACGGGAAAATTGATCTGATCCTTACCAAGAGCATCAGCCGTTTTGGCCGGAATATTGTGGATATACTGGACAATCTGAATATTCTATCGGCGCTGAATCCCCCTGTCTCGGTGGAATTTGAGACGGAGCACATCACCTACACAGGCGATGGAAAGAACAATCTGTTAATCGTTCTTCTGTCCGCGCTGGCTGAAATGGAGTCCCAGCAAAAAAGCGAGGCCATTAAAGCGGGTATTCGCTGGCGAATGGCTGAGGGAATTTACAAATTCTCTGTACAGAATACGCTGGGATTCTACCGCGACCATTTTGGACGCTTGGTGATTGAGCCGACCGAGGCGAGGATTGTTGAGTACATCTACGAAAGTTGCTTGGAAGGGGGAACGCCGTCTGAGAGTGCGGCTGCACTGACCGAACAGGGGATTAAATCCCCTATGGGCAACGATAGCTGGTCTGCCGGTACTGTCCGCAGCATCCTCCGAAACGAAAAATACTGTGGTGATGCCTTGATGCAGAAAACCTATACCAAGGATTTCCGCACCCACAAGTCCGTGAAAAATACAGACCTGAATATGTACTTCAAGGAAAATCACCATACAGCAATTATCAAAAAAGAGGACTGGCTGAAAGTGCAAAAGCTGCTGTCTGAGCGGCACACTTCACCCCATAAGGCGAAACTGCGTTTCCTGAGCAATCGATTTGTCGCTCATCGCGTCAAAGATGGCCTGTTCAAAGGGTATTTGATTCTTGATTCCCGGTGGTCTCCTGCTGAACGGCAGGAATTTATGAAAATTGTCGATGACACACAAGATAATACGAAATGAAAGGATTTTTACAATGAATTTTGATTTTTCTTCTCTGAATTTTGAAACGATTGACTCCAACATCAACGCTTACCCGGATATGTACCTCAACCAGAACGGCGTCACCTTCACCAAGAAGGTGCTTGAAGATCTGGGGTATCCCGCCTATGTGCTGTGCCTGCTAGATGCCAAGGCGAAGGTATTCGCAATCCGTATGTGCAAGAGTAACGAGCCGAAGGGGTTTAAGTTTTCTAAGCCGCGGGGTGAACAGAAGGGCGTTGTGACGATTTCCAGCAAGAATCTTCTGGAACCGCTCCGCGCTGCCACGGGCGAGGATTGGGTTCCGGGCAAGCGGTACCGCGTTCGCGGTTTCTGGGTCGCTGATGCGAAAACTATGTGCTTTGATTTGAACGAGGGCGTTCAGGAAGATTTCCGTCCGAATCCTACCAATAGCGATGCCAAGTAAGCACAGAACCGTTTGACCGTATAACCGTATAAAAGAGATGAGCACGGCCCGTTTGTATAGGCTGTGCTCATCTTTGTTCTTTCTCAAAGTAGTAGTGCTCTTTTCCTTCTGCAAATTAGCCGATTTCTCTACGCCATTTTTACGCCATTTCTGCGTGGGACTGCATAGAGAAATATGAAGTTATAATTTGGTTGGTTTTGCGTAAAACCGCGCTATATCAGGCTTTATCGGCGTTTATGGAGAGGTATGGAGATATAGAATCCGGCGTTTGAACGCCGATTCCTAATTTCATTGATCTCCACATCTCCTTTATTTGCAAGGCCCGGCAGCCCGGGCTGTGCGGTCCGTTCCTTGATATACGCTGGAAGTGTGTCTAGTGTACCACAACAGAACCGTTTTCTCAAGGCCAACCGGACGTGTGGCGGGCTATTGCCGCCGGGCTGTTCCCTTGCAATGGGATAAGGATTCCTGTAAAATGTAGAAAAAGGATCGAGAGGAGGCTGGCTCCATGGAGCAGGCGGCAGTCAGACTGGGGGAGCGGAGCAGGCTGCCCTATCTGGATATTTTAAGGGCCGGGGCTACCTATCTGGTGGTGTTGCTCCACTGTATCAGCCCGTATATTGGAGCCGCCCAGCTGTTCGGCCATAAGAGCTGGTGGCTGTGCAACATTCTGAGCGCCTTTGTCCGCATGGGGGTGCCCTTGTTTTTCATGATCAGCGGCTATCTGCTGCTCAGCGACCCCAGGACCCTCCAGATCAAAAGCTTCTATAAAAACCGCTTTGGCAAGCTGGTGCTCCCTTTCCTGGTGTGGGACGTGGCCTACTATCTGTTCAATTCCCTGGTTCAGGAGCGGCCCCTGTCCCTGCTGACTTTTTTCCAGGAGCTGCTAAACCAGGGCAGCCACTATCATCTGTGGTTTCTCTATCAGCTGGCTGGCATTTATCTGTTGACGCCCTTCCTCAAGCGGATCGTTGACAGCTGTACCAAAAAGCAGCTCTTTCTTCTGCTGATCATCATTCTGATGCCGGTGACCTTTTTCCGACTGTTCAACCTGGTGGCCCAGCCCTATCTCCAGATCCAGATCTGGGATGTGCTCGTTGAGGGCTATGTGGGCTTTTTCCTGCTGGGTTACCTGCTGGGCGCCATTTCTTGCTCCGCTCAGGCCAGAGGGTGGATCTACCTGGGGGGTATTGCCGGGCTGGTGCTGGGGGTGGTGGGCAACTACCTCTGCTCCTCGCCGGAGGATATGGTATTGTATTTTAACGCGGGCTACGCCATCAATCACTACCTTACCAGCGCTGCGGCCTTTGTGCTGGTGAAGTATCTGCCCCAAACGCTCCAGCACAGGCTGGAACGGCTGGCAGCCCCCATCGCCCACATGTCTCTGGGGATCTACTTCATCCATCCCATGGTACTGGCGGTGGTGGCCTGGCTGGTGGAGACCGCCTCTCCCGCCCTCAATGTGCTGCTGTGGTTCCCCCTGTGTGCCGTGGGCTCCACCGTGGCCGTCTGGGTGATAGATCGGATCAAATGGCTCAGAAAGCTCTTGCTATCGTAAAAAAGAACGCCCGCGGTCCTGGCAATGCCAGAGCCGCGGGCGGCTTTTTCCTTCTCCGTGGGAGACCGTATTCAGCGGAGGGCCTGCGCGATGGGGGATTTTTTACTTGCGGTAATCATAGAAACCAATGCCGGTCTTGCGGCCCAGCTTGCCGGCCCGGACCATCTTCCGCAGCAGCAGGGAAGCACGGTATTTGGGGTCGCCGGTTTCCTGATAAATGGTGTCCATAATGGCCAGGCATACGTCCAGGCCCACCAGGTCGCCCAGGGCCAGGGGCCCCATGGGGTGGTTGGCGCCCAGCCGCATGGCGGTGTCCACGCCCTCGGCGGAAGCTACGCCAGTGTAAAACAGGTCGATGCCCTCGTTGATTAGAGGGATAAGGATCTTATTGACCACAAAGCCGGGAGCCTCGTTCACCTCCACGGGTTCCTTGCCGATGGCCCGGGCCAGCTCCGTGATGACGGCGCAGGTCTCATCGGAGGTATGGGCGCCCCGGATGACCTCTACCAGCTTCATGACGGTGGCGGGGTTGAAGAAGTGCATGCCGATAAACTTTTCCGGCCGCTTTGTGGCGGAAGCGATGGCGGTAATAGAGATGGAGGAGGTGTTGGAGGCGAGGATGGTTTCAGGTTTGCAGATGGCGTCCAGCTCCGCGAAAATGCTTTTTTTCAGTTCCAGATCCTCCAGGGCGGCTTCCACCACAAGGTCGGCGTCGGCGGCCTGGTTCAGATCGGTGGTGAAGCTCATGCGGCCCAGCAGGTCGGCCTTGGCCGCCTCATCCATCTTGCCCTTGGCGACCAGCTTGTCCAGCCCCTTGATCAAACGGCTCTGGGAAGCCTGGATAATAGCGTCGTTGATGTCCCGTACCACGACCTCATACCCGCTGCGGGCAAAAACCTGGGCAATGTCCAGCCCCATGGTGCCGCCGCCGATGACGATCACTTTTCTCATAACGGTGTACCTCCTGATAAAATGATGGTGTCCGGTTCTGTGGGATAATAATGAAACAGCCCGTCCTGTTCCCGCTTGTGCAGCCGGCCTTTTCGCATGAGTGTGCAAAGATGAGCGACTGTTTCTCCCATGGCAAACCAGCGTTGATGGGGCGGAAATTCCGCCCAGGGCAGTCCGTGGACCGACCATCTGATGCGCCCTGCCGTATCGTAGGCGGTGCAGCCGGGATGTGCGGCCACTGCCTGGAAGATCTCCTCCAGCCTGCGCTGGTGGTGGTCGATGATCTGGTCAATACGGACGCGGACATCCTTTCCCGCCGCCCGATGGGCGGGAAACGTGGCACGGATGGGCAGTGCGCGGATTTTTTGCAAGCTGGTAATGTAATCGGAGAGGGAATCAGATATGCCGGGCCACACGCTGATATTTGGCGTAATGTCAAAGAGGATATGGTCTCCGGAGAAGAGCAGCTTCTCCCGGGGCAGATACAGCGCGGTATGGCCTGGTGTGTGGCCGGGGGTATGGACAGCGATAATTTCTATGCCCTCCATAGGGAGAAGCTGGCCGTCAGCCACCGGGATAATAGGATAACCGGGCCTGGGCGCGTACCGCATGCCTTGATTGCCTTCAGCCTGACGGTCCAGCTCCTCCTGGGGAAAGCCTTCCCGCAGGAAGTCGGGGAAAAGGGAGGGGATACCACCTGCCTGGGTATATGACTGGTAGTAATCCCGCTCCACCTGCCCCATATAGACCGGTACTCCTCTGTCTGCCAGCTCCCACACCAGGCCGGTGTGATCGGAGTGGAGATGGGTGAGAAACAGCGCCGTCCTGGACCAGTCCAATCCCAATGTCTCCAGTCCGGCCAACAGATCGGCCTTACACTCCGGACGGTTGAACCCGGTGTCAATGATCAGTGTGCGCTCCGGTGTACGTATCACGTAGCAGTTCAGATTCCGCAAGGGATTTTGCGGCAGCCGCACAGGGACGCAAAAAATCTCCGGGCTGGTCCATACCTGTTCGATCGCACTCATGAACTTCCTCCTGTTTTTAAGGCTGGCTGGGCACTGGCTGATCGTACTTACTTATTCTGGAAGTTCTTCTCGGCCCGCTTCTCCAGGAACGCGCCCATGCCCTCGTCCTTGTCGGCGGTGCCACAGCACACGCCGAAGGCCTCGGCCTCAAAGGCGGAGCCGGTGGCGATGTCGGTCTGCATGCCCATGCGGATGCAGCGCTTGGACTCCTGCACGGCGATCTGGGCGTTGGCGCAGATGGCGTTGGCCAGCTCCATGGCCTTGTCCATCAGCTCCTCGGCGGGATAGACCTCGCTGACCAGGCCGA
>NZ_JACJLC010000106.1 GCF_016901955.1 Pseudoflavonifractor phocaeensis | reverse complement strand
CCAGCAAAAGGAGACGGATTCCCACGAAAAACGACCGCCCACTGGGCGGTCGTTTTTCTCGGAATGACGGGGGTTGTGCACTTTGCGTATTTTGCAACAGGCCCTTTTTCGATGTTCAGAGTGGAGATACGGTATTCGCCCCTGGCGAATGGATTTTGATCCGTCCGGCAGAGCCGGACACCATATCTCAACTCTTCCTCTTATTGCAGCCCGGTCAGGGCCCGCATGACGGTATAGGTCTGCTGGTCCAGGCCCTTCTTCATGGCAAGGGCCTCGTGGATGTCGTAGTCCACATAGGACTCGCCGTCCATCGCCACCACCCGGCAGGTCTTGCCCTCGGACAGCAGGCGCACGGCCTCATAGCCCATGTAAGTAGCGGCCACACGGTCCCGGAGGGAGGGAGCGCCTCCCCGCTGCACATGGCCCAGGATGGTGACCCTGGTGTCCAGGGAGGTGGCCTCCCGGATGTGGTTGGCCACCTCATAGGCGCCGCCCTGCACGCCCTCGGCCACGATGATCATGAAGTGGGTGCGCCCGGCCAGACGGGAGCGGCGGATGGGCTCGATGAGGTCGTTTTCGTAGTCAATGGCCTGCTCAGGCACCACCACGGCGGTGGCGCCGCAGGCCACCCCCACGTTGAGGGCCACATGGCCGGCGTGACGGCCCATGACCTCCACCACCGAGCAGCGCTCGTGGGACTGCATGGTGTCCCGCAGCTTGTCGATGGACTCCACGGCGGTGTTGCAGGCGGTGTCATAGCCGATGGTGTAGGTGGAGCAGGCGATGTCATTGTCGATGGTGCCGGGGATGCCGATGACGCTCAGGCCCTTGTCGGCCAGGGTGAGCAGACCCCGGAAGGTACCGTCGCCGCCGATGCCCACCAGAGCATCCAGCCCAAGCAGCTTGCAGGTGTTGACCGCCCGCTCCCGGCCCAGCTCAGACTTGAAATCCTCGCTGCGGGCGGAGTACAGCATGGTGCCGCCCCGGCGGGACAGGCCGCTGACGCTGTCAAAGTCCAGGGTGATGAAGTCGCCGTTGATGAGACCGTGATAGCCACGCCGGATACCCACGCACTCGATGCCCATGTGGACAGCGGTACGCACCACCGAACGGATGGCCGCGTTCATGCCGGGGGCGTCTCCCCCGCTGGTGAATACACCAATGCGCCGGACTGCTTTTTCCATGACGATTTCCTCCTTGCACTTGTGGCCCTGGGGGCCGTTTGGATCTCTCTATATGGATGATACGGTCTTACACCTTCAGCTCCGCCTCTTCCCCCTCCAGGGCGGCGGCGTATTGGGCCAGCACCGGCTTCACCTCGGCCTCCAGGAAGTCGGTGACCTGCTCCGGGCAGCGGCCGATATAGCGGGCGGGCTCCAGATGGGCGGTGATCTCCTCCCGGCTGAGCATGGAAAAGGCGGGATGAGCGGCGATGAGGTCGATGAGGTTGTTGGACAGGCCCAGGTCCTTCACGTTGGCCCCGGCCTGCTGACTGAGCACCCGGATGTGCTCGTGGAGCTCCTGCCGGTTTCCGCCCCGCTTCACCGCGTCCATCATGATGTTCTCGCTGGCCATGAAGGGCAGCTCCTCCAGTACATGCTTCTCGATGACCTTCTCGTGGACCACCAGCCCGCCGGCCACGTTGGCCCAGATATTCAGGATGGCGTCAGTGGCCAGGAAGGCCTCGGGCACGCTGAGACGCTTGTTGGCCGAGTCGTCCAGGGTGCGCTCGAACCACTGGGAGGCGGCGGTAACGGCGGGGTTGAGGGCGTCGCACATGACGTACCGGGCCAGGGAGCAGATGCGCTCGCACCGCATGGGGTTGCGCTTGTAGGGCATGGCGGAGGAGCCGATCTGGTTTTTCTCAAAGGGCTCCTCCACCTCCTTCAGGTGGCAGAGCAGCCGCAGGTCGGTGGCGAATTTGCTGGCACTCTGGGCGATGCCCGACAGGGTGGACAGCACCGCGTAATCCATCTTCCGGGAGTAGGTCTGCCCCGACACGGGAACGGTGGCGGTAAAGCCCATCTCGGCGGCGATCTTCTCGTCCAGGGCCTTACACTTTTCGTGGTCGCCGTCAAACAGCTCCAGGAAGGAGGCCTGGGTGCCGGTGGTGCCCTTGCAGCCCAGCAGCTTCAGGGTAGAGATACGGTGCTCCACCTCGTGGAGGTCAAAGAGCAGCTCGTTCATCCACAGGGTGGCCCGCTTGCCCACGGTGACCAGCTGGGCGGGCTGGAAGTGGGTGAAGCCCAGGGTGGGCTGGGCCTTGTACTTGTCGGCGAAGGGCGCCAGCTTGCCCAGCACCCGGACGATCTGGTCCCGCACCAGCTCCAGGGCCTCCCGCATGAGGATCACATCGGTATTGTCCCCCACGTAGCAGCTGGTGGCCCCCAGATGGATGATGGGCATGGCCTCTGGGCAGGCGTCGCCATAGGTGTGGACGTGGGCCATCACGTCGTGGCGCAGCTTTTTCTCGTACTGGGCGGCCTTCTCGTAGTCGATGTCGGTGAGGTGGGCCTCCAGCTGGGCCACCTGTTCCGCGCTTACCGGCAGGCCCAGCTCCATCTCCGCCCGGGCCAGAGCCACCCACAGCCGCCGCCAGGTGGAAAACTTCTTGTCCGGGGAGAAAATATACTGCATCTGGTCGCTGGCGTACCGGGAGCAGAGGGGACTTTCATATCGGGCGTGATCCATGAGACATACCTCTTTTTTTGTAAAATCATCATCTGACAGTATACTATAAACGACTCTGTATCACAAGGAAAATTTGTACCTTTTTACAGATGGCTTTGAAATTTTTTGCCGGTCTTGTCACCAGGGCCATGGGGGTGTAAACTGAACCTACCAGATCAATGACAGGAGGTGGAGCTATGCTCCAGGAATTTGTCTTTGGCCAGGAGCGCCGCACGGAGCGCGAGTGCAAAAGCCTGCTGAAGGTCCGCCGGGAGGAACTGGCCGCCCTCCAGCAGCGCATCAAGCAGGCGGGCCTGCCGGTGATCGTGCTGCTGGAGGGGTGGAGCGCCTCGGGCAAGGGCCGCACCATCCAGTCCCTCATCAGGGATCTGGACCCCCGGTTCTTCCGGGTGCTCAGCGTGGGCCCCCCTACCCCGGCGGAACAGCGCTGGCCCTTCCTGAAGCGGCATTTTGAATGTATCCCAGAGGGAGGCAAGGTGCTCTTCCTGGACACCGGCTGGATGGAGGAGACCGTGCGGGCCTATCTGCGGGGGGATCTGTCCGACCAGGAGTACCAGAAGCGGCTGGAGAGCATCAACATTTTCGAGCGGCAGCTCACTGCCGGGGGCTATCTGCTGATTAAAATCTTCCTCCACATCGACGCCCAGTGCCAGAAGGAGCGGCTGGACGGCCTGGCCGCCGACAAGGAGACCCTCTGGCGGGTCAACGACGAGGACCGGCGGCAGAACAAGAACTATGAAAAGAACCTGGCGGTATTCGACAGCTATCTGGAGGCCACGGACAAGCCCTGGGCTCCCTGGAAGGTCATCGACAGCACGGTAGCTCCCAAGGCCAACCTGGCGGCGGCGGACTGGGTGTACCAGCAGACCACCGCCGCCCTGGAGAGCCGTCCCCAGCCCGTCCACCCGGAGTACCATTGGGACATGGCCCCTCCCCTCCCCCTGGCCCAGGCTGACCTGACCCAGACTCTGGAGGAAAAGGAGTATCGCAAGCAGCTGAAAAAGTGCCGGGCCAAGCTGGCCGCCCTCCACAACGAGCTCTACCGGAAGAAGGTGCCGGTGGTCATCGCCTACGAGGGGTGGGACGCCGCCGGTAAGGGAGGCAACATCAAGCGTCTGGCCTCCGCTCTGGATCCCCGTGGATATGAGGTCCTCCCCATCGCCGCCCCCACCAGGGACGAGCTGGCCCGCCACTACCTGTGGCGGTTCTGGACCCGTCTGCCCAAGACAGGCCACATCGCCATCTTCGACCGCAGCTGGTACGGCCGGGTGATGGTGGAGCGGCTGGAGGGCTTCTGCTCCACCGAGGACTGGCAGCGGGCCTATGACGAGATCAACGAGTTTGAGAAGGAGCTGGTGGACAGCGGCATGGTAGTGCTGAAGTTCTGGGTGCAGATCGACAAGGACACCCAGCTCGCCCGGTTCAACGAGCGCCAGGCCGACCCCGCCAAGCAGTGGAAGATCACCGAGGAGGACTGGCGCAACCGGGAGAAGTGGGACGCCTACGAGACCGCCATCAACGAGATGCTGGCCCGTACCAGCACCACCTTCGCCCCCTGGCACGTGCTGGAGTCGGTGGACAAACGTTTTGCCCGCATCAAGGCCATGAAAATCGTCATCGAAGCCATCGAACAGGCGCTTTAGGTTGAGATTGGATGTAGGGGCGACCCTTGTGGTCGCCCGGCGTACCGTTTCCCAAACCGGCACCAACGGGCGACCGCAGGTCGCCCCTACGGACGAAATCATACCGTCTGCGTAGGGGCGGGTCCCAGACCCGCCCGGCGTACCGTTTCCCGCCCCGGGACGCCGGCCGCCATGTATGGCGGCCCTACGGACAGGACCGAACCTATTCGTAGGGGCGGCCTGTGGCCGCCCAGCGCACCGTTTCCCACCCTGGCACCAACGGGCGACCGCAGGTCGCCCCTACGGACAAAATTATGCCGTGTGCGTGGGCCGCGACGACCCCGGCGCGGCCATCGTGCCGTTCCCCACCCCGGGACGCCGGCCGCCATGTATGGCGGCCCTACATCTCAACTCTCCACTCTCCAATCTCAACTCTAAACGCAAGAAGGGCGTGCCCACGGGCACGCCCTTTCTGCGTTATCACTCGGTGAGGAACTTCTTCAGCCGGGCCAGGCCCTCCTTAATATTATCCATGGAGGTGGCGTAGGACCAGCGGACAAAGTTGGGGGCGCCGAAGCCGGAGCCGGGCACCACAGCCACCAAGCCGTACTTCAGGAAAGCGTCGGCAAACACATCGTCGTTGGTGATCTCCACGCCGTGGATGGTCTTGCCGATGAGCTGCTCCAGGTTCATCATCACGTAGAAAGCGCCCTCGGGCTTGATGCAGCTGACGCCGGGGATGGCGTTCATCTCACGGACGATAAAGTCCCGGCGCTCCTCAAAGGCCTTCCGCATGACCTCCACCTCGTCCTGGGGACCGCTGAGGGCGGCGGCGGAGGCCTTCTGGGAGATGGCCACGGGAGAACCGGTGGAGTGGCTGACGTAGTTGGCCATCACCTTGGCCACCTTCTCATTGGCGCAGGCATAGCCGATGCGCCAGCCGGTCATGGCATAGGCCTTGGACACACCGTTGATGAGAATGGTACGCTCCTTGGCGTCGTCGCTGAGGGAGGCAAAGCTGGTGAACTTCAGGCCGTCATAGGTCAGGCAGGCGTAGATCTCATCGGAGATCACGTACAGGTCGGCCTTCCGGCACACGGCGGCAATGGCCTCCAGCTCCTCCCTGCCGTACATCATACCGGTGGGGTTGGAGGGGTTGTTGAGCATGATGGCCTTGGTCTTGGGGGTGATGGCCCCCTCCAGCTTCTCGGCGGTAAGCTTGAAGTGCTCAGCCTCGGTGGCGGTGACCACCACGGGCACGCCGCCCACCATCTTGATCAGCTCATAGTAGCTCACCCAGTAGGGGGCGGGCAGGATGACCTCGTCGCCGGGGTTCACCAGGGCCCGGAGGGCCAGGTACACCAGGTGCTTGGCTCCGCTGCTCACTACCACCTGAGCGGGCTTGTAGTCCAGGCCGAAATCCGCCCGCATCCGGTCACACACCGCCTGGCGCAGCTCCACGGTACCGGCGGCGGGGGTGTAGCGGGTCACGTTGTTCCGGATGGCGGCGATACCCGCCTCCTTGATGGCGTCGGGGGTATCGAAGTCGGGCTCGCCGGCGCCGAAACCGATGACGTCGATGCCGTCAGCCTTCATCTGCTTGAACATGGCGTCGATGGCCATGGTGGTGGACGCCTGGACGGCCTGGGCGATGGTGGACAGCTCTTTCAATGGAATCTCTCCCTTGTCACTTTAAATTCTTGACATATTATATGCGCCGACTTGCAAAATTGCAAGTACCTATTTGAGGAATTTGGGTATTTTTGAATGAAGGAGCAGTTGCGGATGCAAAAAAACAGGGGCGTCCGTCGTTTTGACGGACGCCCCCGCTGGAATGCGGTTCAGGACCGGGCCTTGACCACCCGGACGATGACGGTGCTGAGCACCAGATTGATGGCCAGCTCCAGCACGAAGTTGACGCCGGTGAGCACCGTGATGATGTAGAACACCAGGTCGGAGCCGCCGGCCCAGGCCACCAGGGTATCATAAAAGCACAGGGTGAGACCGACGATGAAAATGCCGGTATTGACCACGGGGCAGAGGATACCGGCGGTGATGGCGGCCCCCATGGGGTAATGCCGGGCCATGATGGCCCGGAACACAGCGCCGGACACCAGGCCGGCGGCGGCCCCCTTGACGATGCACAGAGCGGCGGTGAGCAGCGGGTTGGCGGTAAAGAGGACGTTGCCGCCCTGGTCCCAGCCGGCGATGCAGGCGATGAGCACCACCACGCCGAACACGGCCCCCAGCCAGGCGCCGGCGCCCGCGCCGTACAGGGCCGCCCCGATGATGATGGGGGCCAGAGCCAGGGTGATGGTGAAGGGTCCGAACTTGACGAAGCTGGCGACTACCTGCAGGACCACAATGATGGCTGTCATCAGGGCAAGTCCTGTCAGACGTCTGGTTTTTTCGTTTGCTCTCATTTGATTACCTCCTGCTGCCGCTCCTCTCGGGAGGATGCAGCGCATTTATTTACCCACGGCGATACCGTTGAGTACCAAATCAGGTCTTTCGGGGCTTACGGTCGTTTTTCCGGTAGAGCAGGTAGAGCCCCTTCATCACCAGGTCGGGGTCGTAATGGATCTCCCGCCGGCAATGGGCCAGCACCCGGGGGCCGCTGCCTCCGGTAGCCACCACCGTCACCGGCTGGCCCACCCGCTCCTCGATACGGCCCACCACCCCCTCCAGCATGGCGGCGTGTCCGTACAGCATACCGGAGCGCATGGCCTCCTCCGTGGTGCGGCCCAGCAGCTCCACCGGCGCCGGGCTTTCCAGGGAAATGGGAGGCAGGGCGGCGGCCCGCTCCGACAGGGCCTCCAGAGCCAGGGTGAGCCCCGGCATGATGAGACAGCCCTCGTATACGCTGCCCACGATGAGGGATACCGAGGTGGCGGTGCCCAGGTCCACCATGACCAGCGGGCTGGGATAGGAGGCGATGGCCGCCACCGCCGAGGCCACGATATCGCTGCCCAGTTGGTTGTGGATCTCCGCCTTGATATTGAGCCCGGTCTTGATACCGGGGCCCACCACCATGGGGGGCTTGCCGATGAGCCGGGTAAGGGCGTCGGTGAAGATGGCCGTCAACGGAGGCACCACTGAGGACAAAATGGCCCCGCTGAGGGTCTTGGGATCGGCTCGATACAGTTGAAACAGACCGAACAGGTCGATGGCGCACTGATCCCGGGTCTTGTTCCGGGAGGTCTCCAGGGTGGCCCGGAAGCTCAGCTTACCCTCTGCTTCGAACATCCCTACCGTGGTGGTTGAATTACCCACGTCTACCGCCAGGATCATATCGCCTCTCCCTTTCCCGCCGTTGTTTTCCGCCCCTGATTGTAGCAGTTTTGCCCCAAATCGTCAAGTCGGAGCCCAAACCTTCCACCCACAGGGGGGAAGGTGGCCCGCAGGGCCGGACGGGAGGCGGCGCATTCCACGCTCCATTCTTATGAAAGCTCCAGGGCGAACAGGGCGGCCCCCAGGGCCCCGTTGAGCTGGGCCCGGTCAGAGATCACCAGGCGTACTCCCAGCTGTTTCTGGATGGCCTCCACCACCCCTTTGTTTTTGGACACTCCGCCGGTCATCATATAATTGGGCTCCCCGCCGATGCGGCGGCACAGGGCGCAGGTCTTGGAGGCCACCGACTGATTCAGGCCGTGGATGATATCGGCCTGACGCTTGTTCTGAGCGATGAGGGAGACCACCTCCGACTCGGCGAACACGGTACACATGGAGGAGATGGTGATCTCCTCCTTCCAGTCCAGCCCGGCGGTGCTCATCTCGTCCATGGACAGCTCCAGGGTGCGGGCCATCAGCTCCAGAAACCGGCCGGTGCCGGCGGCGCACTTGTCGTTCATCACAAAATTGACCACGTTGCCCTGGTCGTCAATGCGGATGACCTTGCTGTCCTGGCCACCAATGTCGATGATGGTGCGCACCGAGGGGTCCAGGAAAAAGGCTCCCCGGGCGTGGCAGGTGATCTCAGTGATGGACTTGTCCCCCAGCTGGATGGCCGAGCGGCCGTAGCCGGTGGTAACGGTGGCGGCGATGTCCTCTTTGGTGAGCCCCGCCTGGTCCAGAGCGGCCTCCAGGGCCCGGTCGGCCCCTGCCGCCGCCCCCGCCCCGGTGGGCAGGATCACCC
>NZ_JACJLC010000105.1 GCF_016901955.1 Pseudoflavonifractor phocaeensis | reverse complement strand
CCCCAGCCCGGCCACCCCCACCGAGGCGGCGGAGAACCTTGCCTGGGCCACCGCCCCGTGACGGGCGGTGAGGGCGGCCTCCAGGGCCGCCCGGCTCACCGGGTCAGCCGCCCCCCACAAAGCGCACCACCTCCAGCCTGTCCCCATCGGTCAGGGGGGTGGCGGCGAAGTCCTCCCGGCGGAGGATGGCCCCGTTGTGCTCCACCGCCACCTGGGCGGCCTTCCACCCCTTGCGCGCCAGCAGGTCTGCCACGGTGGCCAGGCCCTCCAGGGACTCCTGAGCGCCGTTTACCTGTATCATATCACCACTCCTTTTCCAAACAAAAAAGGCGCCACAAAGAAGCTACACCCGTGGTGGTGTACCCCTTCGTGACGCCTTTGCTTGCGCACTCTAGTGGAAACTATACCAGCTTATAGCCGGTTTGTCAAGCCGGTCCTCCCGCTCAGGAGCAGCAGCCCTTTCCCGGGTGGTGGCACTCGCCGCCGGGCAGGGGGTTGCTGGGGGGAAAGAACTCGTTGACGGGGAACTTCACGTGGCGGAAGATCTCGCAGGGGTCCTCGTCGCCGCTGCAGCCGCCGCAGGCACACTCCTTCTCGGGCAGGCAGTAGTCGTACACCGGGATGAGCAGCTGGGTGTCCCGCTCCAGCCGGATGATGGAGAACTGGCCCAGGGTGACGTAGATCCGCTTGCTCTCGCTGCCGCAGCACAGCTCGCAGCCAAAGCAGTTGCAGATGCAGGGGGGGATATCGGAGAGCTGGCAGTCGCAGGGATGGCACTCGCACACATCCACCAGCTTCATGTTGAGCACGATGGGGTCCACCACCTCCACCACCGCGGTGGGCAGGTTGCTCTGACGGAGGAGCTGCTCATCCAGGCCATCCAGGGAGGTCTGGGAGGAGAAGATCTTGGCGGCGCCCTCGCTGCCAAACAGGATGACCCGCTTGTCAAAGACGCACAGGCCGCAGATCTCCACCGGCCGGGCGGCCCCCACAAAGGCCTCGGCGGTGACCTTGTAGTAGTAGCGCACGTCCACGGTAAAGAAGCCCCGGTTGAAGCCCACCGGTTCCACGTCGATGTAGACATACAGCAGCTCGGCCTTGCCGGCCCGGATGCTGACCGCCCGCTCAATGACGGACTGGGCGCTCTGGGTGGGATAGAACCGCAGATCCTCAATGCAGTCCTTATCCTTGCAGGAGTCGTAAATCTTCTTGGTGTGTATGCAGACGGCTTCGCGGACACAGGCGGAGTCCTGCACCGGGCCGGGCATGGTCTTGTCAGGCATTGCAATACCTCCTAGGCAGATATTGGAGGGGGTACTCCCTTCCGCTCCATTCTATGTGCCCGGGCGGGATGGGTGCCTGGCCTGCCCCCATCCGCGCCCGGAGGGTGGGCAGGCTCTCGCCGCTGACCACTTCATCCTTGGTACATATGTTCGATTTCCGGGGCTTGAAAAGGCCGGGGCGGGTGCCCCGGCTTATTGGTGTTCAGTCTGCCCGCCGGCTGTCTCCGGTCAGATAGTTGATCTCGATGCCCGGCTGGATGTTGTAGGCGTAGATATTGAAACAGATCCCGGCTCCGTTGTCCTCAATGGAGTAGCCCTCCATCTGCACCCCACGGGCCACCAGCTCATTGCCCCGGAAATCCGGGGTGACCCGGTAGAGCACATGATTGCCGGTCTCCTCCACATAGTCGGCCACCATATTCTCAAAGGGCAGCATGCCCTCCATGTTGAGAAAGCGGGTGCCGGTGATCAGGTTGCGCTCATTGGCATTCTCGCCGGTGAGCTGGTAGCCGATCAGGTGGCAGCGGTTGTACAGATACATCCCGTCGATCAGATCGTCGTAGCGGACCGTGTGCCAGCCGGTAGGCTTGACGGAGCCAATTTCCCCACGGGGCTCGGTAGGCATCAGCTCCGGGCAGACGTTGGCGAAGGCCACCCCGCAGCGGCCCAGGTCGTCCAGGGAACTATAGGTCTCAAACACACCCCCATTCAGTTCATCTGCTGAAAAAAAGGTATGTTGCCATTGACGATTTCATATGCAACGGTTTCAGGATCCACATCCACCGATGCGGACGTGGTGCCCACGCACTTGCTGCAGGGGCCCAGGCTCATGCCCACGGCGGTGTCATAGGGGACCTCCCAGTAGGTGCCGCCGTTGCAGTGGTTATCATAGTGATATTTGGAGCCGGTGCGGGTGATGTATACGGCCCGCTCATCCGCCGGAGTGGTCAGGACAGCGGTGGTGGTGGCGGCGTTCCAGTCCACGTCCAGCCCCAGAGCGGTGGCCACGGCCCGGATGGGGAGGTAGGTGGTACCGTTGATGGCAAAGGGCTCCACGGCTTTGCCGTTGGCGTCCACCAGATTGACTTGTTTGCCGTCCAGGGTGACCTTGATGTTGTTGTAGTCCACCGCGACGGTCTGCCGCCCCACGGTGGCCGCGGCGGTGCCGATCAGGCCGGCCACCAAAGCGGTGGCCAGGCAGCCGGACAGAAACGACTTCCAATTTTTCTTCATGTGGGAGACCTCCTTGCATGTTCACTGTATTCAGTGGGAAATACCTTGGACAGCGCCACGAAGCGGCCGTCCAGTGCGTGGACCTTGGGGATGTCCTGGGGGGATAAAAAAATTTTTTCCACAAATCTGTCTCTTCGGTGTACGGAAACATGCAACAAATGGGCCTGTTCTCCTATTAGTGAAAACTGCTTTATGGGAGGGGCCCAAACATGGCGGGGAACGACATGCTGACCGAAGCGCTGGGGCTGTTCCGGCGGCGCGCCGGGGAGGAGCAGCGTGCTTATCTTGCGCGTCCGCGGTCCCGTTCAGCCAGTCAATCATACCATACAACCAGTCAAAGGACAACCTGAAAGGAGGGAAAAAGGTGGAGGTCAGAGGGAGGGACGGCCCGTGATGAGGCAAAAAAAGAGCCCTCCCTGTCCGTGGGCCCGGACAGAGAGGGCGGGCGGTTTCGGGCATGAAAACCATAATGATGGTCCTACAGATGGCCGGATTTTACAAGGTGGTGTTGGATATGACACGTAAAGAGATCGCCGGCGCGTCCAAAGCGGATGGCGGTATGTTTGCGGTGATCCCTGCTGTGGTGATGCGTGACAGTGCGCTTTCCATGTCGGCCAGGATGTTGTATGGCATTCTCACATGGCGATGCAATACTGACTCAAGATGCTGGCCAACAAACCGGACGTTGGGAGCCGACCTGGGATTATCCCCCAAACGTATTTCAAGCCTGCTGTCACTGCTGGAGTCCCGGGGCCACATTGAAGTGGAGATGGTCTGTGATCCGGAGACGGGACAAGTCATCCGCCGGTACATATACCCTGTTGTAAAAAGCAGGAGGGGTAGCCCCCAAAACAGGGATACCTCCCCGCGAGCCCAGGGTGAGGGCATCCCCGGAAATGGGGAGGAGAAATATAAAGAAGAAAGAAAAAAAGAAACCATACCGGGTGGAGCAGATACAGCGCAGCCGCCTGCTGGGATGGATGGGGAGAGGGGGCTCCAGGTCAAAGGGGCGGAGGAGCTGTTCCAGGTATTCTGGGAGGAATACCCCAAAAAGGTGGACAAGCAGAGAGCCTGTACGGCATTCAAACGATTGCGTGTCACACCGGAAATGCTGGGTGTGATGCTTCAGGCCCTAAGCGTGCAGAAAGGGAGCCGGCAATGGCGGGAGGCAAATGGACAGTATATTCCCCATGCCTCCACCTGGCTGAATGGACGCCGGTGGGAGGATGCACCGGTCCAGACTGAGGCGCAGACGCCGCCGTCCCAGCGGGTGATCGAGAAGGACGGTGTGCCGGTATGGTGACCCAGGACATGGAGGCCGCCCAGCAGGCGGTGCTGGGGGCTCTGCTGCTCTCACCGGAGCTCACGGGAGAGGTGGTGGCCCAGGTCCGGGACCGGGATTTTGTCACCGCCACCCACCGGCTGACCTACCAGGCCATCCGGGCCCTCTTCGCCGAGGGCAGGGAGCCCGACCCGGTGGCGGTGCTCCACCGGCTGGGCCAGACGGAGCAGCAGCCCTGGCAGGAGTATCTGGTGGGCCTGATGGAGCGCACCCCCACGGCGGCCAACATCTGGGAGTATGTGGCCCTGCTGAAGGAGCAGGCCAGGCTGTACCACCTGCGGCAGCTGGGGGAGCGGCTGGCCCAGGCGCCCAGCGCGGAGGAGGCCGAGAAGTGCCTTGCCCATGGCAACGCCCTGATGGTGGACAAGCCGGGGCTGCGGTATGTGACCATGGAGCGGGCCCTGCTGGACTTCTACGACCGGCACAAGACCAGGCATGAGTACCTGACCTGGGGGCTGGACAAGCTCAACCACCGGCTCTTCGTGGACCGGGGGGACATGGTGGTGCTGGGGGGCTACGCCTCTTCCGGCAAGACCCTGCTGGCCATCCAGTTCGCCTGGCACTGGGCAAAGCTGGGGCGGAAGGTGGGCTTCTTCTCCCTGGAGACCGGGGAGGGCAAGCTGGAGGACCGGCTGATCTCCTACAGCATGGGCCTGGATTTCGGGAAGATCAAGCGGTCCGAGCTGACGGAGGAGGACTACAAGGCCCTGGCCCTGGCCTCCCAGCGGCTCATCCGGCCCAAACTGGAGTGGGTGCCCGCCGGCGGCATGACGGTGGAGGACATCCGCTCCGCCGCCCTCAGCCGGGGGTATGACGCCATCTTTGTGGACTATTTGCAGCTGATCCAGGGAGACCGGCGGCGGAGCCGGGCGGAGGAGGTGGCCGGGATCAGCATCGGGCTGCACCAGCTCTCCCAGACCACCGGCGTCACGGTGGTGGCCCTGTCCCAGCTGTCCCGGCCGGAGAAGGGCGGGGAAGGGGTGAAGGCCCCCACCCTGGCCTCCCTGCGGGAGTCCGGCCAGATCGAGCAGGACGCCGACGTGGTGATGCTGCTCTACAAGGAGGAGGACACCCCCCACAGCCGCCGGGTGCTCCACATCGCCAAGAACAAGGAGGGGGAGACCGGCAAGCTCTATCTGGCCTTTGACGGCGCCCGGCAAAAGCTGTCCGAGTCGGTGGCAGACGCTCCCGCACCCCAAAAGAGGCGGGAGCCGGCGTACAGGCAGATGAGATTTACCGAGCTGACCCAGCCCGACCCGGACGATCCCTTTGCCCCGAGAGGAGGAGCCGATGGACAGAGCCAGGACGATAGTTTGCCCGGGCTGACGGATAGATTTCACTGGAAGCAGCCCAGCAATATTGACCAGAACAGGAGGGGAGAGGATGAACGGGAAAAACATGGGGCGAATGCAGAGGGCTTCGCGGACGCAGGCGGCGTCATTTCCGCTGGCGGAGCAGATCGGCCAGCACCAGCCCAACGCAGCAGGTCAGCAGGACCACGCCGATGAGGATGGCGCAGTTGCGGAAAAAGATCTCCGGCATCACCAGGATGATCTGGTCGGTGGCCGGGTCGAAGATCCAGTTGTCCTTGCCGGGGAAGAAGATGGCGTGGAACACCACGAAGGCCCGCTGGAAGTCCAGGGCCGCCAGGCCCGCTATCACCAGGACCAGGCCTCCGGCGGTGATGCCAGCCCAGAAGCCGGGACCACGGCCCAGGAACCGGTGAAAAGAGAGCTTTTTGGTCAGCCGGAGAGCGAGTAAGAGGAGCACTGCCACTCCGGTCACCCCTAAGACAGCGAAGTCCAGCAGGAAGAGCCCCCGTACATCGGCAAAGTGGCTGCGGCCCGACTCTGACCAGGCCAGCTGGCCGGTGCCGAAGGGCTTGCCCAGCACGCAGAAGTCCAGCACCTCGTCATAGGCCTCCCGGATGGTCTCCTCCGACCAGCCGGTGCGCTCCGGCAGGTCCAGAGCGTCGATCTGGACATAGTAAAAGGGACGCAGCAGAATGGGCACGGCGATGGAAAAGCTGAGGATCAGCCCAGCCAGGGCCACGATACACACCAGGGCGGCACATTTGGAGGGGCGCATCAGATCACTTCCTTTTGACAGACAGGGCCAGCAGCACCTGTGAGGGCAGGTAAAACAGCCACATACCCACCCGGGAGAAGGCCAACAGGGGGGCCGGAGCCTGGGGGAGCCAGGCAGACAGGTTTTGCAGGCCCACGCACAGGTCGCAGCCGATGAAGAGCAGCAGGCCCAGCGCGAACAGACGGTACCGGGACCCCAGGGTAAGGGCATCGCCGGCGTTGCACACCAGCTGGGCAAAGTAGAACAGGGACAGGCAGGTGAGGGGTTCCAGGGCCGACAGGATCCACACCGCCGTCAGAGCGGCCCAGGTCACCAGGGCCCGCAGGGCCAGCCGGAGGGGGATGGCCCCGGGCCGGGTCCGGAGGATGCGGGCCAGGTAGAGCAGCTGTACCACACAGAAGGAGGCCACCCCCATGGGATAGCAGCGGTCCAGCACCAGCAGGAAGAGGTCGGCCAGCAGCGTAAAGCTCAGGGCCGTTCCCATAAGGGCCCGGTCAGAGCCATGCCCCACCCGGAGCACGAAGAGGAGGCAGAGCAGGATGGACAGATATTTCAGAGGCACGTCCCAGCCGCTGCCCGGCACGGCCAGATCCAGGGTAAGGAAGGCGGCGTACAGGCAGCCCTGGATCAGCACAAAGGTTACGTCCCGTCTCATTTCCGGAACCGCTCCAGCAGCTTTTCCTCCCACCGGTCGCCGTACTTCATGCACACCACAAAGACGGCCAGGCCCGCCAGTCCCAGCAGGGCCATGGCCCAGTAGGGGACGGTGAGCACCGAGCCCCCCACCAGACAGGACGCCAGCAGGCCCCAGGGCCGGGCCACCAGCACCAGCAGGCAGAACCGCCCCAGGGGGATGTCGGTAAGCCCTGCCAGGATGCACAGCAGGTCGTCGGGGAAGAAGGGAAAGAGGAAGGCCAGAAAGAGGAACACGTCCCGCTTCCGGCGCACCAGGTCCAGGTATTTGGTGGAGGCGGCCCTGCTCACCAGCCGGTCCACAAAGGACTGCCCCAGCACCCGGGCCAGCCAAAACACCAGCACCGAGCCCGCCACGACCGCCCCCCAGGTGAGCAGGAAGGCGGGCCAGGTGCCGAAGAGCAGGGCCCCGGCCAGGGCGGTGATGTTGCTGGGGATGGGGGCCACCACCACGCTGAGCAGCTGGACCACGAAATAAAAGAGATGGGAGAAGGGGGAAAAGTGGGAGATGTAGGCTCGCATCTCCTCCAGGGAGCCCAGAGAGGAAAAAAAGCCGGTCTGCCACAGCAGCGCCAGACCGCCGCCCAGCAGCAGGACAGTGGCGGCCAGAGCAGGGAGCCACTTGGGAGTGTGTTTCAAACCGCGTCGCCTCGTCTTTCGGTATTCTGTCCTTATAGGCTACCACATTGGCGGCCGGACTGCCATAAGATTTCCTTAATTTTTCTCTCTGTCCGAGATAAGTATTGGTGTGCATAACTGACCTTTTTATTCATTTTCTATGAATGCCCTATGGAAAATGAATAAGAGCAAGGTGTATCTCGACCTTGCTCCTATCGGTCAGTATTTAGTTCGACAAATTGGAATTTGTTATTCTAATATAGTTTTCCAATCTTTAGAATGATAAGCCGAAAAACACATCTTTATTTGTTCTTCGTTATTTTTTTCTGTTGCAAGTTCTGGTAAATCATCTTCTGTAAAATAACGGAACTCTGTTGTTTCAATATTAGGCTCAAAACTTCCACCAATTACTGAGCATTGTGCAAAGACTTTACAAACACCATATGCATATACGGGCAAATTATGTTTTGCTCTATCTTGCAATTCTATTGCCCATTGCAACCAACATTCATTATTTTCCACAAAAGCACCTCCACAAATTCAAGTTTGTTTTACTTGTATTACAGCTACATCATAGCATACTTCTATCCATTTGTCTCGCTCCGGAGATGAGAATGCATAATTATCTTTGAAACTGTATATTTTTTGTTTACCAATATTTATCTCGGACAGAGAGTAATTTTTCCGTAAAACAACAAAAAGCCCCGCCGGAAGGCGGGGCGGGGATGGCGGGTCGGTCAGCGGTCGCTGGAGACCACCGGGTGGTCGGGTCCGTAAATGAGTTCGTCCACGTCGGCGGACGAGACGGGATGGCGGTCCATGTAACCCCTCCTTTTCTGCTGATTTGTCTGGAGACAGTATAGTCCGCCGCCGGCAGGGGAACAAGCAGGAATCTGTAAAATCCCAGTCAAGTTTGGTGGCAAAGCTGGCCACCCGGCTGGCCTTCACTGTGGTGCGGCCCACCGACCGGCCCCAGCTCATCACCTACGCCATTTCCACCATGATCGTGTGCATCATGTGCCCCACCATGAGCCTCATCGCCACCCTGCTGTTCAAGGAGCCCAGCTTTGGTACCTGGGTGCAGACCTTCGGCTGCAACATGCCCATGGCCCTGATCTGGCAGCTGCTCTTCTGCGGCCCTCTGGCCCGGCTCATCTTCCGCACCCTGTTCCGCCGCCAGCTGGCGGCCGCCCGTTCCGCCCATTAAAAAAATGGCTGCCTGGTTTACAGGCAGCCATTTTTATTTGAGACTGTCGGAAAAGACCTTGCGGTCTTTTCCGACAAAAGGCTGCATGACGAATAGGGTTCGATTTCTTGCGAAAAAGTCACCCTATCCGTCATGAGAAGTGTCATTTCCAAGGCGCATGTCCTTGGAAATAACGGATTTTGATTTTATTCTGCGGCCTGC
>NZ_JACJLC010000104.1 GCF_016901955.1 Pseudoflavonifractor phocaeensis | reverse complement strand
TCTGGTGCTGAATCTCCGCAGGATTCAGTGCGCCCTTTTGTGCCTGCTTGCAGGTTTGCTCGTCATTTTCTGGCCCCAGAAAAAATTGGCGGTTGTTCAGTAGACATTATTTAGAAGCCCATAAGAGGCGAAAGATGATCTGGGCACACTTCTATGAACGATAAAAAAAGATGAATCGAGAAGAATGGAAGGCCTGGGCCATGGCGTTGAAGCCTGGTGATAGAGTCATTCTGAAGGTTTGGGACGGGGTAAAGGTTGCGATTGTGAAAAACGTAACTCCGTCCGGCAGAGTTAACACAAACCAAGGTGTATTCTACCAGAATAGCTGCTGGGAGCATTATCAGGGGTATGGAAAAACACATGGAACCATTGAGCCGGTTACTGCGGCAGCCCAATGCACGACGAGGTGCGTTAATCCGTGGGCGGTCAGACAAGAAGAATGCCTGTCCGGCGGATGTATGAGGTCTGCAAATGCTGCCCTGAGAACATCCCAACCTATGGTATCTGCAAGAAGGGATACCAGAACTTCTACTGCCGCAAGACCAAGAACCCTGATTGTCCGGTGGTTGCGGCAGGGTGGACAGGGAAGAAGTAACCTGATAACCTGAGCACTTGAGCACCTAAGAACCCAAGGAGGCAATACTATGAGTTCCCCGTCCAGACGATTCAGCCTGCATCTGAATGAAGCCAGAGCTGCGGTCCGATGCACACATGCACACCGCTCCAAGCAATATGTCCTCTTCACGGAGATGCCAGATTCGATTGCTGTCCTCAAAGCTGGCTGTCATGTCGTGGCGCAGAACGATGATGAGCTGGTGGTTTCTGCGGGACGGAGACCCGGTCCGGCCGACTGGCCGGTTCTATATCACGGCGGAAACCATCGACCCCTATCACTACCGGCTCGACATCTTTTGAGCCAGGTAGATCACTAAAAATGAGTTGCTTTCTTGGCAAATATGTGGTATAATATATACGTTCCAGATAGGGGAACTCCCTTGAGGAATACCGTCGCCGTTCATCTGAAGGTGTGATCGTATGCCCCCTTAGGTTCTTGGCCGGGCTCCCATAACTCTGGAGCTGCTTGCGGCTGGTACCTGTCCCTGAAAAGGGGCCCTTGGGGCAGATGACCGCTGAGATGAACTGTAGGCGATGGGGATCTCCTTTTCTCCTCCTGGTGATTTGTGTGTATAGGGAAAATGGGCGCGGACATATCCGCGCCCATTTTCCTTTTTTGCGCCCTGAAAAGGATAGCCTTCAGATGCCCACATCTGGACTGAATTTGACCTTGTTGGAATAACGTGGTATAATATATCATAAATTAAAGAACTATGATGCAAGTACGGAAGCTAAGAATACGGCCAGACTCATTGATATTTCTCAGTGAGTGCGGCTGTTTTTATATATACACATAAAACTGAAAGGAGAAAAGCAATGAAGTACTCTGAGTTTCGGAGGCTCGCAATGAAGCAGGATCTCTACCTGAAGCTAATCTGGCGGTTCGGAGTTGACCTTGAGCATGGGACCAGGGAGGAAATCGAAACGGTGCCCACCCGGCTGCTTGGCATCCGCAAGATCGTTGCGGTGCGGTCTTGGGAGTACGGGTTTGACCTGGAGGTCCCTGGTTCCCCGGGCGAAGTGTCCCAGTTACAGATTCGCCGGGCGTCCCATTTCGAGTTCCAAGACGGTATCCTGTCCGTGTTTCGGCCGGGCTACCGCCCAATGACCAATCAGGAGCTGAACAAGCTCCGGGAGGTGGAAAAGGCATTCCAGGAAAACCCCGATATCAGCTTTGGGGAGACCATGCGGGTACTGACACCTCAGTATGAGTACGTCTGGCATAACCGCCGGAAAATGTCTGATGACGGCAGCCAGGAGCTCATCTTCGACAAGAATGTCAGAGGCGACCTGGCCTTGAAGTACCGAGTCTACACCGACCGGCAGGGCACTCGGCCCCTGATCGAAGTCTTTTAAGGGGGACTACCATGGAAAAGAAAAAGACGCAGCCCCCGGTCCTGTATGTCGAAAAGGACAAACTGATCGCGGCGTTTGCCAATGCCGACACCGACATCATCGCTGACTACGGCCCTGAATATGGAAGCGAAAGCGGATACAGCCGGGACAAGGTGCTGGAAGTCATCGAGTCCGTACCGGCGGCTCCGACCGAGATTCCCTGCTGTTGCTGGCAGTATTGCTGCGGTGTGCGCAGTCCGGGAGAGATTTATGAGGATAAGTCTCTACCGGCAGTCCAAGATGCTGCGGATGACACCGATTACCTGACGGTTCACCAATATAATAACGCCTTTCTTCCGCGAATTGAAAGGGCAAAAGAGTTTATTGCTCTTTTTGAAAGCAGCATCAGACATATGGATGACAAATTGGTAGATAAAAATGAAGTGCGGAAGCAGTTCAAAATTCGCTGTTGGTCAGAAGAAACAATGGAGACTATTTTGACGGCTCTCGATTACTACAAAAAACGGGAAGGACTCGAAAAGATTAAAAAGTAATTTTTTGTTAATGCAAAGGAGGTCTTTGAAAATGCAATGGACCATTTTAGACTTTAATTTCCCTGATGAGCTGCCCTTCAAGTTTCTGAAAGAGCAGTTCGGAGACCAGGCGGAAATCTATCTCTCCTATGTCTCCATCCCTTTGGATGAGATGCCTGAACAGCCCGAAGGCTTGTCCACGACTCATGATAACCGGCCGGAGCTGCTGGAGTACACAGAAGGGGCCGTGACCAAGGTGAACCTGACAGATGGCAGCATCGAGGCCATGCGATCCTTCGCGGAACGAGCTGCCAAGTACGGGGTGTATCAGATTTACCAGCCGGTGATTCCAACACCCACTGTGCCTGCGAATTACCGCATCTGCCTTCCCGAAGTCTGCATTGCGCCGGAAAGGGCCTGCGACTTCGATGACAACGGCTATTGCACCAAATGCCACAGGACGCACTGCGAATCCAGGGTCGTTCACCCGGAATTTTCCGACATTTGACACTCCCCACGGCTAAAGCCGGGGGGAGTGTCAAAAGCTGTCTCCTGAGCAAGGATCGGCAACTTGAATACCTTTTTGAACTGAAGCCTATTGAGAGCTGATAACGGCACCAGTATGCCGCACAAGAAAGGAGGGAGATGCTGCCCGTCATGCGATGAACTGCGCATGACGGCAGCCCGAACACCATGAGCTGCTGCTGAGGACTGCTGCGGCCCACATATATATTGACAAGCTCACACTGACCTGTATAATGAAAATATGAGAGGTGCTTCATGCTCTACGAAAGAAAAGAAGTCTGGACCGAGGAAACCTTCGACTACCAGAAGGTCCAAATCGGTGACTATGTGGATCAGGCTGTCGTTAACAATGCTATAAACTGCCTTCCGCCTGCCCACATGACCAGCCAGTGTTCCCAGATGGGTGAGCCCTACTCACACCGAGAGGACCCAGAGACAGGAACTCTGCGGGCTACCTACGCTACGTTCAAAAAAGTTGCCGGGGAGTGGCCGAACGGCATCTGGCAGTATTGTGGACACTGTTTCCGTGGTGAGACTGTGGAGCGGGGCAAAGCCCCCTTCGACTGCTGCTAGGTGGGGGGTGATGCGAATGAGCAGCACATTTCCAACGCCGCAGAACTTTGCGGATAGCCTTGAACAAAAGAAAAAATGCATCCAGAAACTTCGGCCGATTGATGATGTGTTTTTTGAAGTTCTCGTCCGAAAAATGAGCGTTTGCGAAGAAATCCTCCAAACCATTTTGGAGGACCCTGAGCTCGTGGTACTGACGGTCGTTCCCCAGAACAGCATCCGCAACCTTCTGGGCCGGTCCGTTCGGCTTGACTGCCTTTGCCGTTTGAGAAACGGCCAACTTTGCAACGTAGAAGTACAACGCGCCGACGATGACGACCACTTGCGCCGGGCGAGATATCATGCTGCCTGCGTCACGACTAGCACGACAGACCCTGGCAAAAAATTCAGGAATGTCCCGGATGTCATCGTCGTATATATTTCTCAGCATGATTTTCTCAAGCTGGGGAAGACTACCTACCACATCCAAAAGACCATTCGTGAGACTGGAGATATCATTGACGACGGCCTGAGTGAAATTTTCGTCAATGCCCAGATTGATGACGGAACGGATATCGCCGCCTTGATGCGGTGTTTTCAGGAGAAAGAGCCGAGCAATCCAAAATTCCCGGCTATCAAACAGGAGGTATACGAGATCAAGCATACGGAAGGGGGAATCTCGACCATGTGTGAAGTCATGGAAGAATATGCGAAAGAATACGCGAAAGAATATGCGAAAGAATATGCGAAAGAATACGCGAAGGAGGAGGCAATCAAGTCCGCAGTGATAACCTGCAAGGATTGTGGCAACACCATCGAGAAAGCCATAAGTATCATCATGAATCGTTTCGGGTTTTCTTACGATGTTGCAGCCCAAAAGGTCAACCAATACTGGAATGCCTGAGTCACCACAAGAAATTGTAATTCAAGCGGGCCTGTCGTGACATGACGGGCCCGCTTTTCATTGTGAGTTAAAAGAAGAGAGCGGATCACCAAACCAGCGGTTCAAGAATATAGGTGCCTGAGATGTCAGGAACTCGGGAACTGAAGAACTTGCGAATCGCGTCCAGCGCAGGTGTCCTGCGCCAACACCAGACCAAGCTACAAACTGCACAAGGAGTCACCCTGCCGGGGTGGCTCCTTTTCTTTTGTGGATTTGACCTAAATAGATTATTATGGTATAATAAATAAAAATAAAGAACTATATAGATTCAAGATCCAGCCCACACCATTTTAATAATGGAGGGCTGTTTTTATATTCAAAACATCATTTTGCAAGGAGGAAGAATATTATGCCCAGGCACACCATTGAGGAAATCCGGCAGGAATACGCCCGTCTGGACACCATTACCATCATCAGAGGGCTGCTGACATACACAGATGTCGACTCCCAGACTCACATCATTGACGTTGATTCCAGCACCGGCGGCAGCGTTTCTCCCACCGGTCGAGTCTATGTGGATGATGGAGATTACCAGACCTTCCGCTTCAGCCCCAATTCTGGTTATAGGGTCTTGGCCGTGTATGTAGACGGAAAGGATGTTGGAAGCCGGAGCAGTTATACCTTCTATGACGTATCTGACAACCATACCCTGTATGTGGATTTTGCCCGTACCAGCGGACAGTATGGCCAGTATGATATTGAGGCAAGCTGTAGCTCCGGCGGATACATTACTCCGTCCGGCACTATCAGTGTTGATGGCGGCGACAGCCAAACCTTCCGGGCGGTGCCTTATTCTGGGTATGAAGTTGCTGCCATTTATGTGGACGGCAAGGATGTAGGGGCTATGGAGCGCTACACCTTCAGCAATATATATGCTGACCACAGAATTTATGCGGAGTTTGTCCCCAGTGACACGCTCCAACATCGGCTGAATACCTCATCCGGCTCCAACGGTACCATCTCCCCGGAGGGGTCCGTATGGGTTGCGCGGGGGACCTCCAAGACCTTCACGTTTAAACCCAACTCTGGCTATAAGGTTGATGCGGTTTATGTGGATGGCGAGAAACTGAGCACGAAGCCCAGTACCTACACGTTCAGCAACATCCGTGAATCCCATAGTATTTATGTAGAATTTACCCGCAGCAGCTATGAAGTCACGGCGGATTGCGGCACCGGCGGCACCATTTCCCCGGAAGGCTCCGTGTGGGTGACACAAGGGACCTCCAAGACCTTCACGTTCAAACCTAATTCTGGCTATAAAGTGGATGCAGTCTACGTGGACAACAAAAAACTGAGCACCACGCCCAGTTCTTATACCTTCAGCAATGTGCGTGAAGCCCACAGCATTTATGTGGAATTTGCCCGCAATGGGTACGAGGTCACGGCGGACTGCGGCACCGGCGGCACCATCTCCCCGGAAGGTTCCGTATGGGTAACACAGGGGACCTCCAAGACCTTCACATTTAAACCTGACTCTGGCTATAAGATTAGTGCGGTATATGTGGATGGTGAGAAGCTAAGCACGAAGCCCAGTTCTTACACCTTCAGCAACGTGCGTGGAGCCCACAGCATTTATGT
Organism: Pseudoflavonifractor phocaeensis; assembly: GCF_016901955.1. Taxonomy (GTDB): domain Bacteria; phylum Bacillota; class Clostridia; order Oscillospirales; family Oscillospiraceae; genus Flavonifractor; species Flavonifractor phocaeensis_A. The sequence goes on along the minus strand of NZ_JACJLC010000104.1, from coordinate 2,649 downwards.
GGAGTTCACCCGCAGCAGTTACAATGTCACGGCGGAGTGCAGTTCCGGCGGCCGGATCACCCCGAGCACAGCCACGACCACCGTATCCGCTGGCAGTTCCAAGACTTTTACGTTTACCCCCAACTCCGGCTACGGAGTCCTTGGCGTCTATGTGGATGACGAATACGTCGGAAACTCCAAAACCTACACGTTCAAAGACATGTCCGATGACCATGCGTTGTATGTTTTGTTTGCCAAGACTTCCGAAATCAAGGATGAGTACGACATCCAGGTCTCTGTCTCAGATGGCGGCACAGTGTCCCCGTATAGTGATGGGGTAATCAGCGTAGATCGCGGTGAAGACCAATATTTCTACATCACCCCAGATCCCGGCTATCACATTGCCCAAGTGTATGTGGATGACGTGCCGGTGTCCGTGGATGAGGGCTTTAACTTCAAAGCCGTAATAACGGACCACGAGCTGCGGGTGGAGTTTGAACCCGGTATTGCGCTCCAGTTCCCTGGCTCCTGGATCAACCCGTATTCGGATGTTACAACTAACGACTGGTTCTATGATTCTGTCCGATTTATGGATTGGAACGGTCTTATTACCGGGACCACAGCCACGGCCTTTTCTCCCAATGAGATCACCACCCGGGGGATGCTTGTCACCATACTGTACTGCCTGGCTGGCTCCCCCAGTGTATCCAGTACCAATACATTTGCGGATGTTAGCCCTTACACCTGGTATGGTGATGCAGCCACCTGGGCTGCCCAGACGGGGATTGTAACTGGGTATAGCGATGGATTGTTCCATGCCGATGATCCTATTACACGGGAACAACTGGCGAGCATCCTGTACCGGTATGCGCAATACCGGAGCATGGACACCAGCTCTGACAGTGACATCAGCAGCCGCTTTATCGACTATCCTCGTATCTCCGGCTATGCTGTTACCGCCATGAGTTGGGCATATGCCAACGGTATCATAGCCGGTACCAGCTCTTATACGCTGTCTCCCACCGGCACAGCGACTCGTGCAGAGACTGCCACCATGTTGGCCCGGTTTTGCCAAAACTTCCTGATGTGATACTTTCATCCTGCCCAGCAAATATTAGAACTACAGTTATAATAGTTGCCGAGAGAAATTGATACTTCGGCCCGAGGGGCAGGGACGGGTAGCCACCCTAATCCCTGCCCCCTTGATTTGACCATTATAAAATTACATGGTAAAATAGTATCATCATTAAAGAACTATATAAACACATCGCAAGGCCAAGGGTACACATTTGGGGAGGAAATGCGTGCCGTTGGCTTATTCTTTAATGATCTGTTAGAGTAATCTTTTTACACAGAAAGGAGAACACAATGTCTGACAACACCTTCACCAACCGGATCAACGTAACCCGTGCCGCCAAGCAGGAAAACGGCAATGTCCGCCTTCTTGGGACCTTCTGTGGTGGACTGCACTTTCCCAAAGACGGAGGAAAACCATTTACCATCGTGCAGCGCAGCACGAAAAACGGGAAGACCTTCAAGCAGGTGCGGGCAACGCTGGTTATTGCCCCGGATGACAAAAAATCTGAAAAGGGATACCCTGTCAGCCCGATCTACTACGATGGAGCCAACAAAACCTTCGCCGAGATTCTCAGTGCCAACGGCGTAGAGCTGTTTAATGGCAGGCTCTACGTGCCGGTAACCATGGATCGGAACACCATGGGACTCTATCAGCTCATGGGTGATCCGACCTTGGACTTCAAGGCCAACATCCTGTGTTCTGGAGAGCTCAGCATCTACCAGGGAAAGGACGGGAAGAAGTATTCGGCCATCGGAAACGTTTCCATTTTTGCCCGCGATCATGTGTTCGACGATAAGGTCGAGCGGGCTAACGCAAATTGTCAGTTGGATGACGGCGGAAACGGCGGAGGAAATGGCGGCGAAAACAGCGGCGAGCAATCTGCGTCCGCTCCCAGCTATGGATACAATCAGAGTTCCAATACGAGCGGATTCGTCGAAATCAACGACGACGACGGAGAACTGCCGTTCTAATGAGCAATCCGATGCTAGTGGCGGCGCATAATCTATGCGCCGCCACAATTAAAATGAAAGGAGAAGCGCTTTATGTTTTCCATCAAGAAGAAGGAAGGACCTGACCGAAGTATCCAGGAGATGTGGGTCGATTATTGCAATTTGCTGATTGCCACTGAACGCCCTGGTGTCAAGCGATTGCTCAACTGGATGCAATCGGATATGACAAATGACTCCCACATCCGCTGGTTCGAGTCCAGCCATCCCAGCCATGGACGTAAGTCCACTCCTTATCTCCAGAGCAGATTGCCTTCAGACTGTCAAGCTGCCCAAGAGCAACACCCAGACCCTAACCTTCGATGTGGCGAGTAAGCAGTTTAAGCCCAGGGGCTGTATACTTTTTAGTACCGATATGCTGGACCTGCACAGTCAGCAAGGGGAACGAAAGAACATGCCAGGAGCTGCGATTGCAGACGTTCAGGAGACCAAGGAGTGCGCGGGTGAGTCCTCGCGCCATAAGCCGCGATTGCGCTTAAACGGCTGAAATCAAAGGACGGCAGTGATGCTGTATGGCGGAAAAAGACGCAGCGTGAAAACGTGGAGCGCAACACGGGATCATGCGCCGGTGTACTATCGGCGTGG
>NZ_JACJLC010000103.1 GCF_016901955.1 Pseudoflavonifractor phocaeensis | reverse complement strand
ACGAGCGCCATATAAGCACATCGCTGTACCACCCAATACCTGCGTACCAACATACGCTCCTCCGGTAACGGGGAGGGCCGCCAGGACCTACTGGGGCATACGCCGGTTCAGGCTGGAACTCCGGAGTGATCTTCGGACAGGATCTCCTTGATCCCCAGGGACTCAAACAAGTCAGGGATGTGCGAAAAATTTTTGCCGCCAAACCGGGTCTGAACTGCCCCAGCAAAAACAGCCAGTGACGAAATACCCTCTGATACAGGAACATAGCAGTACAAGGCAGCACCAGAGTGTATCTGTGCTTCCAATACAGTGAGATACAGATATGGAGGTAAGGGGTGTGCAGCCCCGCAGGATACTCCAGTGGTGAAATTTTACAATCCCTTATAAATGGAAGTCCCCATCCTCCTTGCCAGTCAGAGCACGGCTCCCTGGGGCGCCTCTTTCTGCTGCAGGATCCGAAACGCGATCTCGTGGCCATGGATCAGACGGGAACGGTGCCGGAAGAAGATGCGGCCGGACACCGGGGCAGACAGTCGCTCCAGCACCTGACCGGTACAGGGGTCCTGAATGTGGGCCAGCACATCGCCCGCTGTCACTGTCTCCCCCAGAGGGCGGCGATGGACCAGCAGGCCGCCGACGGTGGAGAGGATATTGCGCAGGCTGTCCTCGTGATACAGGCAGGTCTCTTCCCCAGGCCCGCCCGCATCGCGGCAAAATCCCTTTTTTGCCAAAAACCGGAGAATGGCTTCCACTCCCTGCCTGGCAGCGGCGGGGTCCAGATCTTCCGTGGCGCTGGCATAAAGGGAAAAGGCCTGGGTATCCCAAACTTGCCAGTTGTAATTGAGGGTGGTAGTATCATAGCGGCAGATGGGCATGTCGGCCTCCCGGCAGCGGCTGTTACTGTCCAGTCTGGCAGTGCCGCGCACCGTATAGCGGAAATGGTCATGGGGCTGAGAGATCCGTCCGATCTGCATCAGGTTGCCAAAGTTGTCCCGCTGCCTGGTATAGGGGACCTGAGGATCCAGCTCCAGAGTCACATCCAGGATCTCCTGGCCGGGAACTGAGGGCGGAACGCACCGAAGCGTAAAGTCATGCTCTGCCACCGGGGCGTCAAATTCCAGATTGATATCATAGTAAAAGCTCAGTCGCCGGCTCATACGCAGAACAGACCTTCCACGCTGCTGAGCAGGGTGATCCTGTCTACCGGCTGGGCCTCCAGGGCCCGGCCTGTGACGATCCTCAAGGCGTCCGGCTGGGGCGTAAGATTGGTTTTGTACAGCCGGTTGAGCAGCTTGCGCAGCTCTCCCTCCAGCCGCTCAGGCTGACGCTCCAGCCGGAGCATCAGACTGATGCGCTCCACCATGCCGCCGGTCTTGGTGATGTTTCGGGCAGACTCCTCCTCCACTGCGTCGTCAAAGCTGCCCCGGAAGGCCATAATGTCATCCAGCACCCACTGCAATTCCACCGCCGGGGACTCGCTGCGGGCAGCCAGCTCCATGGCGCTGTGGGCCAGCTGGAGATAGGCCAGGGTCTGGGAGCTGATGGTCTCCCGCAGCACCATGCCATTGCCCAGCATCGCCTCCACCGCGCTGCGGATGGAGTATTGACTCTGGTCGTCGAAAAGATAGCGCCGGCAAAAATCCTCCCCGCTCTCGTAGGTGCAGGGAATCCCCATTTTACGGCAAAACATGACATAGTCAATGCCGGAGCCGTCAATGAGGCTGTCATAGTCCTCCACCATCAGCTGAACAGAGCTGTATACCCGCTCGCTGTACCGGCCCAGCCAGAACAGCCGGTTCTGCTTGCTCAATGTGATAGTATCCATGTGTCTTTAAAGCCTCCTCCCTGAGACGAATTGACAATGAAACTGTCCGGATTGCGGGAGAACCGGGTCAGGCCGCTGGGCCATACCGTGGTCCCCTCCGCCCCAGTGAGCACAAAGGCCCGCAGGTCGGCCTTCCGCTCTACTTGCTCCTCCCCCTCCAAGATGGGAAGATCCTGGAAGTCAATGACCTCTTGGGCAATGAAGCGCCGGGGCTGGGCCAGAATGGTCTGTCTCAGTTCGTCCAATGCCTGGCTGGTCAGCTTGCTGCCGAAGAGCACGCCGTAGCCCCCCGCCTCCGCCACGTCCTTGATCACCAGGGTGTCCAGATGCTCCAGCACATACTTGCTGTCCGCTTCGTAGAAGGGCAGATAGGTGGGGGCATTGTGCAGAACGGGCTCTTCTCCCAAATAGTAGCGGATCATCTTGGGCACAAAATAATAGATACCCTTGTCGTCGGCCACCCCATTGCCAAAGGCATTGAGCACCGCCACATTGCCCGAGCGGTAGGCCGCCATCAGGTTGGGTATGCCGATAAGGGATTCCGGTTCAAACGCCAAAGGGTCCATGTATTCGTCCGACACCCGGCGGTAGACGGCACCCACCCGCTGATCGCCCTGGGTAGAGCGATAGTACAGTGCGCAGTCCCGCACATACAGATCGCCAGCCTCAGCCAACACCGCCCCTGCCTGCTCAGCCAGATAGGAATGCTCAAAGTAGGCGGCGTTATACCGGCCGGGTGTAAACACCACGTTGATTCCGCCGGTATTGACACTGTCCATCGTTTTACGCAGCAGCTGACCGTAGTTGCGGTTGTCCAGCACCCCGTTGCGGCGGAAGGTGTCCGGGCTGCACCGGCGGCACAGGCCCCGGGCAATGAGGGGATAGGAGGCCCCGGAGGGAATGCGCAGATTGTCCTCCAGAATATACCAGGCCCCATCCTTGCCCTTTACCAGGTCGATGCCGCTGATGTGGCTATAGACACCTCCCACGGGCATAATCCCCTCGCACTGGGGCAGATAGCCCGGGGAGCGGTAGACAAAATCCTCTGGAACTACGCCGTCTGAGAGAATGCGCTTGGCACCATAGATATCCCTTAAAAAATGATTGAGAGCTTCCACCCGCTGCCGCAGGCCCCGCTCCAGAACGCTCCATTCCTGTGCGGTGATGATGCGCGGAATGGGGTCGTAGGGAAAAAGCCGCTCATGAAAGGCTCCGTTCTTATAAATTCCAAACTTTACCCCATACCGGGCCAGCTGCCGGTTGATTTGCTCCTTGTGGCGAATCATATTATCCATGGGCTCACCGTCCTAACAAAAGCACAGGGCGAGGGCGTCTGGCAGACGCCCTCGCCCTGTATGAAAAATGAGTCCATTATACCGTCGTTCTTCTCCGCCGTCAAGACATTTGCCGTTTTTTGTATCCTGTCTGATGTACCCCGTCATATTTATCAAAATATACCGTTTTGCCCCGGAAAACTATGTGAATTTGAGATAATCAGTTCCCTGTCTTATTGACAAGGATACTCCGCTGTGGTAAACTGCCACATCATCAGATATGCAATATCGGAACAAAGACGTTTCATTCCGGGCCCGGAATGGCACGTCTTTTTTTATTGGGCAAGGCTGCTGCCGGACCGGGAGAGAGGGTGGTTTTATGATCAGACTGGAAAAGGTCAACAAATATTTCGGCGACCTTCATGTGCTCAAGGACGTGAGCCTGGAGGTGGCGGAGGGGGAAAAGCTGGTGATCATCGGCCCCTCCGGCTCCGGCAAGTCCACCACCGTCCGGTGTATGAACTTTTTGGAGGAGCCCACCAGCGGCCAGGTGTACATCAACGGCACCCTCCTCACCCACAAGAACAAGCGGCAGATGGTGCGGGACAATATGTCCATGGTCTTCCAGCAGTTTAACCTATACCCCCACATGACGGTGCTGAAAAACCTTACCCTGGCCCCCATGAAGCTGCACCACAAATCCCGGCAGGAGGCGGAGGAGCTGGCGTATCACTATCTGGATGTGGTAGGGCTCACCGACAAGGCCCATGCCTACCCCACCACCCTGTCCGGCGGCCAGCAGCAGCGCATCGCCATCGCCCGCGCCCTGTGCGCCCAGACCAAGATCATTCTCTTTGACGAGCCCACCTCCGCCCTGGACCCGGAAACCATCCAGGAGGTGCTGGACGTCATGATCAAGCTGGCCAGAGAGAACATCACCATGGTGGTGGTGACCCACGAGATGGGCTTTGCCCGCCAGGTGGCCGACCGGGTGGTCTTCATGGCCGACGGCCAGATCCTGGAGGAGGGCAGCCCCGAGCATTTCTTTACCAATCCCCAGCACCAGCGAGTCAAGCAGTTCCTGGGCAAGATCCTGAAATCATAAAGGAGATATCCGGGATGCGGCAGCTCTCGCTGCCCCATCCCGTTCCGCATTGGATATTACGAAGAGGAATACATTCAGGAGGGATTACTATGAAATGGAAAAATCTTGCGATGTTTGGCCTGGCCTTTGCTACCCTTGTAGGGGTATCTGCCTGCGGCGGTACCCCCGCAGCATCCACTTCCTCGGGCAGCCCATCGGGCGCTGCCGCCACCGACGCACTGGGCGCCGACACCCAGGCCATCGTGGACCGGGGCGTGCTCCGGGTGGGCGTGAAGAACGCCGTGGTGGGCTTTGGCTATCAGGACCCTGCCACCGGTGAGTACTCCGGCATGGAGATCGAGCTGGCCCAGAAGCTGGCCGATCAGCTGGGGGTGGATGTGGAGTACACCACCGTCACCGCCGCCACCCGCACCGAGCTGCTGGACTCCGGCGACATTGACTGCGTGCTGGCCACCTTCACCATTACCGACGAGCGCAAGGAGAGCTGGGACTTTACCACGCCCTACTACACCGACTACGTCACCGTGCTGGTGGAGGACGCCTCCGGCATCCAGGGTCTGGCCGACCTGAAGGACAAGCTGGTGGGCGTATCCTCCGGCTCCACCTCCGCCCGCTCCCTGGTGGAGGCCATGATCGAGGCGGGCGTGCTGGACGGCACGGGCTACTCCGCCGATACCTTTGATCCGGCCACCTGGACCGACGGCATCTCCTTCCAGCAGTTTGACGACTACCCCGCCATCTCCACCGCCCTCAGCGCCGGCACGGTAGACGCCTTCTGCGTGGACAAGTCCATCCTGGCGGTATACCGCACCGACGGCCGCAGCTACATTGAAGATCAGTTTGCCCCCCAGCAGTACGGCATCGCCACCAAGCTGGGGAGTGACTTCTCCACCTACTGCAACGACTTTATCGAGACCTGCCTGTCCGATGGCACCATCGACGGCTATATCAGTGAGTTCAACCTGGGCTGAGGAAAGCCGGGTCCTGCGGGGCAGGGGCGGGGGCAACCCCAGCCTGCCCCGCGTTTATTTGTAACAGGAGGGACGAGATATGGAAGAACTGCTCTCCGCCGAGGCCTGGGGAAAGGTCTGGACCTACCGGGACACCTTTCTGATGGGATTTGGCAATACCTTACAGACCGCCGTACTGGGTCTGCTGCTGGCCCTGGCCCTGGGGCTGGTGTTTGGCCTGCTGGCCACCAGCGGAAAGAAGCCTCTGGTCTTCCTTGCCCGGGTCTATGTGGAATTTTTCCAGAATACTCCCATCGTCTTGCAGATGTGCTTTCTCTACTATGTGCTGGCATTCTCCGGCGTGAAGGTAAGCATCATTCTCACCGGCGTGGTGAGTTTGGGCATCTACACCGGCGCCTACATGGCCGAGGTGGTGCGGGCGGGCATCCAGGCTGTGCCCAAGGGCCAGTTTGAGGCCGCAGCCAGCCAGGGATTCGGCTATGTGGAGGCCATGTATTACATCATTTTTCCCCAGAGTCTGAAGATCATTCTGCCGCCTATGGTGAACCAGGCGGTAAATCTGTTTAAAAATACCAGCTGTCTGTACATCGTGGGAGGCGCCGATCTGATCTCCCTGACCTACAGCTTCGTCACCGGCGCCACTACCGGCGGAGCTTACGCCCCCGCCTATGTGGTGTGCGGCGCGCTGTTCTTTGTGGTGTGCTTCCCCCTGTCCACCCTGGCCTCCACCTGGGAGAACAACCTGAAGCGGCGGGACAGCCGGGGTCCGGAGGCAAAAAAGCTGGAAGAAGCGGGGGTGTCCTGAATGATTGATTGGCAGGCAAGCATTTCCATTCTACAGGCCCAGGGCGTGCTGGTCTATCTGCTGCGGGGGGTGGTCTTTACCCTGGTAATCTCGGTGTGCGCGGTGCTGGTCAGTCTGTGCATCGGCGCGGTGCTGGCTCTGGTGCGCAACTACTGCACCGGCAGGACCCGGGTATTGAAGTGGCTGTCCACCGCCTATATCGAGCTGTTCCGCAACACCCCGCTGCTGTTCTGGATCTTTATCTGTCTGGTATTCTGCCCGGTGCCCCAGTTTCTGGCCCACCGGATGCTGGGTCTGACCAGCGTGGAGGTGCGCATTCTCTTCCGGGCCTTTGTGGCGCTGGTGCTCTTTGAATCCTCCATTATGGCGGAGATCGTCCGGGGCGGCCTCAACTCGGTGGCACCGGGCCAGTTTGAGGCCGGCCACTCCCAGGGCTTCAGCACCGTGCAGATCATGCGCTATATCGTGCTGCCCCAGGCCTTCCGGGCGGTGGTGCCCACCCTGCTCAGCCAGGTGATCAGCACCATCAAGGACTCCAGCTACCTGGCCAATGTGGCGGTCATCGAGCTGATGTCCCGGGTACGCCAGATCCTGGCCACCTCCAATGTGTACAACGGCGCGGGGACCCAGCTGGTCAGCGACGTATTCGTGCTGTTTGGCCTGGCCTTTGTGATCTACTTTGTGCTCAACTTTGCCCTGTCCTGTGTGGTGCGCAGCATTCAGAAGCGGAAGCCCAGGCAGGCGGCCCGTCCGGCCGCCGCCCGGTCATAGGAGGTGATGAGATGGCTCAGCCCTATGTGATCACTTTATCCAGAGACTTTGCCAGCATGGGGCGCACCATTGCCCAGCTGCTCTCCCAACGGCTGGGGTGCGCGTTTTACGACCGGGACATCGTGGAGCAGACCGCCAGGCGGATGGGCCTGCCGGTATCCGTGATCTCGGACACCGAGGAGGCCGCCCACAACCTGTTTTACAAGCGGATCTACCCCCTGGGCATGGGAGTCAGAAGTATGCAGGACGAGATCTTCCAGGTTCAGAAAAATATCATCCGGGATCTGGCCGCGAAAGAGAACTGCATTGTGGTGGGACGGTGCGCCGACTATGTGCTGAAGGATCTGCCCCATGTGCTCCATGTTCACATTTTCGCCCCGGAGGAGCAGCGGTTCAAAAACTGTGTTCAGAAGCTGGAAATGGAGCCGGAAGCTGCCCGCCGTACCATTGCCCGGGTGGATCGGGCCAGGGAACTCTATCATCAGCTCTATGGTGGAGGAGACGTGTTCACCAACTGCCATGTGATGCTTAACTCCAGCCAGTTTGGGGTGGAGGGTACCGCCCGTATACTGGAGGGGATTGCCCGGGATACCCTCCCTGTCAGCAAGCCCTGAGCCCAGTGGGCCATTGCCCCGTTTTGCCCCGGACCTTTGGTAGAACCTGAGCAAATCGGCCCGCCGGATTCTTTTTGATTTGGGAATTTCTCCAAAGCTGCTTATTTGCGGTTGACAAATTTGAAATACAGAAGTATGATTCTTGCAAATTCAGGTGAGCGCACCCAAAAAGCTCCCCTGAAATCGGCCTATCCGCGAATTTAAAATGCAAAATGCCGTCAAATATGACAGAGGCATATATTTGCCTGCAAAGTCGCCATGAACCCGATCCAACGCTGTTGGTCTGGGCCAGTGGCGACTTTTTTCATTGCCGGGGGCCGAAAACAGGAAGGATGGATTTATTATGAAACGCAAGCTGCTGTCCCTTGTCTCTGCTGTCAGCCTCAGCCTGTGTCTGGCCGCCTGCTCCGGCGGCTCCGGCACCGGTACCGCCAGTTCCCCCGCCTCTACCGACACAGCCTCTCCCGCCCTCTCTGTCGCTGCCCAGGAGGAAACCTCCTCCGGCGACGTCAAGCTGGTGGAGAGCGGCACTCTCAAGGTGGCCATGGAATGCGCCTACGCCCCCTTCAACTGGACCCAGGCCGACGACTCCAACGGCGCGGTTCCCATCTCCGGCACCTCTGACTACGCCTACGGCTATGACGTGATGTTTGCCAAGGAGATCGCCCAGGAGCTGGGCTGTGAGCTGGAGATCGTCAAGATGGAGTGGGACGCTCTGATCCCCGCCCTCCAGTCCGGCACGGTGGACGCCGTCATTGCCGGCCAGTGCATCACCGCCGATCGGGCCGCCCAGGTGGACTTCTCCGACCCCTACTACTACGCCTCCATCGTCTGCCTGGTGAAGAGCGACAGCCCCTATGCCTCCGCCACCGGCATCGACGGCTTTGAGGGTGCCACCGCCACCTCCCAGCTGGGCACGGTGTGGTACGATACCTGCCTGCCCCAGGTGCCCGGCATCGAGCTGCTGCCCGCTCAGGAGTCTGTTCCCGCCATGCTGGTGGCTCTGGACTCCGGCGCGGTAGACCTGGTGGTCACCGACCAGCCCACCGCCCTGTCCGCCTGCAAAGCCTATCCCGATATGGTCATGCTGGACTTCTCCGGCACCGAGGGCGACTTTGACGTGTCCGAGGAGGAGACCAACTTCGGTATCTCCGTGCAGAAGGGCAACACCGGTCTGACCGAGGCCATCAACCAGGTGCTCTCCCGTTATACCACCGATGATTACACCGCCATGATGGATGAGGCCATTTCCGTGCAGCCCCTGAACAACGACTGATTTGAATCATCGGAGCAGGCCGGGCGTCGAAAGGCGCCCGGCCTCCACCCAAAGGAGGGCTTCACATGGAAAATCTGGTTCAGTTTCTGAATGATATGGGCGCTGTATGGAGCCGTTACGGCGCCTCCATGCTGTTGGGTACCCGGAATACCATATTGCTGGCAGTGATCTGCACCATCATGGGGTGTGTGATCGGATTTGTGGTAGGTACCGTACAGGCCACCCCCATCTCCCCCAGAACCCCG
>NZ_JACJLC010000102.1 GCF_016901955.1 Pseudoflavonifractor phocaeensis | reverse complement strand
AAACCTTGGTTTTGAGACAAAGCTCTGCAAACCCCGCCATCCCTTCACTAAGGGCAAGGTAGAGCGTCTGGTGCGATTTGTGAAAGACAACTTTCTCACCAGCCGGGTAGCTCAGCATACTCTGCTCGACTTCTACCTCTACGTCAATCCAGCTGTTGCGGGAGACTTCAGCGGGGATATAGCTGCCATCCGAGGCCATTTCTTTGCCATCTATCAGCTTCTGCTCTATGCAGCGGCGAACAATTTCAAGGAAAGCCTTCTGGAAAAAGCCGCTTTCATTCCATTTACGAACTCTTGTTTTGCTGAACGTAGAATGATCTGGTATCTTCTCTCCGAGCTCGAAACCGCAAAACCAGCGATACGCAATATTTAACTGGACCTCTTGGACAAGCCGACGCTCTGACTTGATACCGTATAGGTATCCCACCAGCAGCATTTTAAACATACTGACAGGATCGACAGATGGACGGCCATTCGCAGGATAATACGGTGCTGCAAGGTCATAGATAAAATCAAATGAAACCAGCTGATTGATTTGCCGGAGCAAATGATTTCCTGGGATCAATTCCTCTATGTCCAGTATCAACATGCTCATTTGACCGCTTTGCCGTCCCATCATCCTTACATCCCCCCCTTATTTCAATTATACCATAGGGTTGGAGTTTTGGGGGAACTTTGTCAACAGGTCCCATATTTCCCGCAAACTTGCCTCTTCATTTTCGTAGAGAGGTCTTTGATATACTTGATTTGAGCCATTCGTAACACCTTTCTGCTATCCCCTTATGGTTATCCCACCTAAAGGGTAGCGTTTATTTCAGGTGCTGACAATGGCTCTTTTTATTTGCCATTGGGGTGCTCACTTTTTGAGTACCATTTGCTACATTTTCATTTTACCGAAAACAGCCAATCTACTGTTTATCTGGAAAATGAATGATTTGCTTTATCAAATTCCAGTTTTGTCATACAAAAAAGCTTTGTGCATAGCTGACGCTCATGAACCATGGCAACATTCAAAACAGTCTCCTTCAAGTTGTCCGGCAATCTTTCCGAAAAACCAAAGGGATCATGCGCGCCCTCTTGAGCCATATAGCACGTCCCCTCGTAATCATCCGAACGCATTCCATCCTGAAGACCCTGATCTGAGCTGCCGTCCGCACTTACAAAGTTATTCCAACAACCGAACTCCCTTATCCGGCGCATAAAGACTTGGCCCGTCATCAATTTATCTGCATATGTCCGGTTTAATATCTTGACCGGTAAATAATGACTTTCCACTGCAGCCACATCCTTTTCCTTACCAGATTGAATACGCTGCCCCAGGACGGATAGCTTAACCGTTTGCGTCTGGGTACTCCCGTCAGGAATCCAAAAGAAAGTCTGTCAGCCGAATGATTTTGATACCGTCTTCCGTAATAAGGTGATCGCAGTTTCCGGCAATCACAATTTTCTCGTAGTTGTCCCGGATCATGCGCAGTGGAGTCAATTCCCGCTGGCGGGTGGTTGGATCATTCATGGACTCGGTCACCTGGATATACCGCTTCTCCTCCGCGTTGGCAGCGATAAAATCCACTTCCTTGTTGTCCACCTTGCCGATAGACACATCGTATCCCCGGCGAAGCAATTCAAAGTAAACAATGTTCTCGAGAATGTGTCCGGTATCCATATCCCGGAACCCCAGCAGATAGTTGCGCAGACCGATGTCCACAATATAATATTTGCCCAGGGTGCGCAGATACTCCTTGCCCTTGATATCGAAGCGCTTGATCTCATAAAAGATATAAGACTCCAGCAGTGCGCCTACATAGGCCTGAATGGTGTGCACAGAGGGATTTCCCCTGCGGCTTTGATCCAGCAGTTTTTCGTTTACGAGTGTATTACTGATGGATGTGATGGAGGTGCTGTTGCCGATATTGTCGGCCAGGAACATGATGATCTTCCGCAGCAGATCTGGGTCTGTGATCTGCCGTTGGCCACGGCGGCGCTCCCGTTCCAAAATATCCCGCACCACCACCGTGGAATAGATCCCGTCCAGCAGGGTCAGAGCCTTGTCGGTATCCAGTCCCACATCCGCGATGCCCGGCATTCCGCCAAAGCGCAGATAGGCATCAAGCAACTCTTGCGGCTCATAGCTTTCACCATCGGTATCATAGATCCGCTTCCGCACTCCTCCGGCGGGGTGTTTGCTTTCCCTGACCACATAGCCATGGAAGTCCAGAAACTCCCGGAACGAGAGGGGGAGCACCTTAATTTCAACGCTCCGTCCAGCCAGGTAGGTTGCATACTCGGAGGACAGAAGATAGGCGTTGGAACCGGTCACATAGATGTCGCAGTCGAAATCCACCCGGAAGGAATTCACCGCATCCTGCCACTGGTCAATGCGCTGGATCTCGTCAAAGAACAGATAGGCGCGCTTTTTCTCCGGCAACCGCTCCTTTACATACCGGTACAGCTCCTCCGTAGTCATTCGGCGGAAGTCCATGGATTCAAAATTCATCTCGATGATCTGGTCATCGGTCACTCCGTTCTGACGCAGATGAAGGACCATCAGTTTCATCAGGCTGGATTTTCCGCAGCGCCGGATGCCCGTGATGATCTTGACTGGCTCGGTGTCCTGAAACGCGATCAGCCGATTCAAATAAAGGTCACGGCGGCGCAGTTCACGTCCGCTTTTCAGCATCGTATCACCTCTGGTTAAAGTGTAGCATAAAAACAGAATAAGATCAAGTTTATGCTATTAATAGCACAAACTTTCTGAATAGTTGATGTTTTTGCTCTGCTTTTGACATCCTCAGAAATGGCTTCCATACAGAGTCAACACGGTTTGTACTTACAAAATATTACCAGAGTGATCACACTTTTTTGAAAAGTCTGCTTTGACAGAAAAAATTCAAAAAGACTTGTGCCGACAGTGAAAACACCGGAAACCCCTGTAAATACAAGGCTTTGATAAGGATGGTAGCAAGAAACCAGTAAAATCAAGGCTTTGTGGACAGCAACAGGCAATGCGGCAATTAAAACTGAATAAGTTTACAGGGCAGGGATACCGTTTTCATCAATGGTATCCCTTTTCTGTTGCTCCACGCTGACGCCATAGGCCAAAAACCTGTGGCGTTTTTTTGTGCCCATTTTTGGAAAGGAGCCGGATAGATGAAGCTGAACGAAGCGGAAATGAGGATGGCGTACCAGATCGAGAGTACAGACCCGAACGCTGTCCTGAATGAAATTTACATGACCTGGCGCCTGTCAAGGAACCAGGCTACCAGGGATACGGCGGAAAGCCTCATGGCGAAGCTGCGCTCCCTGTCAAACAAGGAGTGCATGGATTTGATCCGGGAGGTCCAGGCAAATTACCGTCTGCCGGGAAAGCCCCAGACCATCGGGGAAATGCTGGCGGAGGCCAGGCAGAAGTCCGGGGCGCAGAAGCTGGCCGGACACGATATCATGGCCCTGGAACGTTTTGACCCGGACACCCGGCACATGATCGTCTTTGACGTCCTCTCCAATGACTCCCCGATGGGATGGAAGGGAGAAAAAATGCGCCTGTTCCTGACCGAAGCCGGTTATGGCAAAGCCCTGGAGAACCAGGAGAAGGGATTTATCAAAATCAGGAACCATGCGAAGGTACGCGGGGGCGATCTGTTCTATGACCGGCGCGACCGTGAGCTGTAGGGCTTAAAAAATGTATCAAAAGGGGTGGAAAATCCCCTGTTTTTCCTTCTGTGGGCGGCGGTATGAAAGCCGCCCATATTCTTTCCCCTGATGGACGGGGAGGCGGATGACAGAGGGCATTTTCCACGAAAATCAACACTTTTTCAATCCATGAGGAAGGAGGTAAACGGCATGGCGGTTTTCCGTATCGAAAAGACCCGTGATTACACGGTCATGTCAAACCACCATCTGCGGAACACGGCGCTGTCCCTGAAAGCAAAAGGGCTTTTGTCCCTCATGCTCTCCCTGCCGGAGGGATGGGACTATACCACAAAGGGCCTTGCCCGTATCTGCAAAGACGGCGTGGACAGTATCTGCGCCGGGGTGCGGGAGCTGGAGGAACAGGGCTATGTGATCCGGGAGCGTGTCCGGAACGCCAACGGGCAGCTGGGGGCGATTGAGTACACCATCCTGGAGCAGCCCAGAACGTCCCAGCCTGAACGGGAAAAACCTGGACGGGAAAATCCAGTTCAGGAAAATCCTGTCTTGGAGAACCCTGCACAGGAAAAACCTGAACAGGGAAACCCCGCACAATTAAATACGAAAGAATCAAGTAACTATGGATCAATAACAGATTTATCAAATACGGAGGTATCAAATCCTATCAGAGCCATGCCGCCACCATCCGGCGCTGGGCCGGTGAGGACGCGAAAAAGGCAGCCACGCCCACCCGCAACCGGGATTACAGCGTAAAGGAGGATGAAACCGTATGATTGAGATTACCGCAGAAATCCGGGCGCTGATCGACAAGGCAGCCGCCGGTGTGGAGCTGGCCGGGGACGAGTACATAGACCCGGCAGACGGCCTCATTCACTGCAAAAAGTGCGGCGGCCAGAGGCAGACCGTTGTGCCATGCTTTGGGAAACCCGGCTACTTCATGCCCCGCTGTATCTGCCAGTGCCAGCGGGAGGCTGAGGAATAGCGCAAGGCCGCCGAGGAACGGCAGCGCCGCATGGAGCGTATCAAGCGCCGGAAGGCCCAGGGCCTGCAAGACCGCTATCTGTACGACTACACCTTTGCCAACGACAACGGCCAAAATCCCCTGATGGAAAAGGCCCGCGCCTATGTGGAGAACTGGAAAGAGGCTTATAAAAACAACACCGGCCTGCTGCTGTTTGGGGATGTGGGAACCGGCAAGTCCTTTTTTGCCGGTTGTATCGCCAACGCGCTGCTTGACCGGGATGTGCCGGTGCTGATGACAAACTTTCCCACCATCCTGAACCGCCTGACCGGGATGTTTTCCGAGGATAGGGCCGAGTTTATCGCCAGCTTTGACGAGTACGACCTGCTTATCATTGACGATTTGGGTGTGGAGCGCAGTACCGAGTATGCGATGGAGCAGATGTTTTTCGTCATTGACAGCCGCTACCGCAGCCGCAGGCCCATGATAATCACCACCAATCTGAAGCTGGCCGAACTCAAGAACCCGCCCGACCTGGCCCACGCCCGTATCTATGACCGTATCCTGGAACGGTGCGCCCCGATCCTCTTTGCCGGGAAAAATTTCCGGGAAGAAAACGCCGGGGCCACCAGGCAGGCGGCCAAAGACCTTGTGAACCGTAAAAGCGACTGATTGTTTTGCCGGACGGCGCAGCCCCGCCCGGAGAAAGGAGCGCCATGAGCGAAGAAACCCGTACCATGCAGACCGCAGACACCACCCCGGCCAGAGCGCCGGAGGACGCCCCCGCGCTGGTAAAGAAAATCGGCAAGACCACCTACAAGGTGCGCGTCCATTTCAGCGATACCAGCACTGAAACCATGAGCGACAAAATCAAGCGTATGCTCAAAAACGAGATACAGCAGATGTAAGCACAGCGGGCTGGGAGCTTTTCACTCTCGGCCCGCTGTCTTTGTGTCAGTTAGGTATTCAAAAACTCTGCCGGTGTCATAATTGCCGGATTTTTCACGCCGGACTCTAAGAAATCCTTATCGCCGGTCAGCAACACATCGGCTTTCGCTTCAATGGCTGCCCGCAAAATAGGGCGGTCATTGACATCTCTGATTTGTGTTTCGGTCATATCTTCCTCTGTCGGGACGGGAACCAATTCCAGAGTAAGCAAAGCAACAGAAAGAAATTTGTCCAGCGCCGCCAGCCGGTTTGGGAATTTCTTGTTGAATATCCGCTTCATTTCGTCCACATTCTGCTCGCAAATCAAGCCGTGATTCGGGTAAGAGGCCGCTTTCACATACGCTTGATAAGGCGTTCCGTTTGCACTCAATGCGGCAGAAATAAGGACATTGGTATCAATCAGAACTCTCATCCTTTTTCGTCCTCATTTCTCAATTCCTTGACGAGCGCCATAACATCATCTTCCGAGGTCAGGCCGGTGCGTTCTGCTTCTCCGGCCATTTCTTGCTGAAGCATCTGCATAGCGTAAACAGCAGAATTGACAATGCGGACAGTGTTTCCCTCAACGATGAAAGTGACCCGATCACCACTTGACACACCAAGCACATCACGGACATCCTTTGGGATTGTGATTTGCCCTTTTGCCATGACTTTGGCATTGTCCACAAACGCATTTGCTAACATGATTTTGCACCACCTTTCTGAAATATGGAAAGTAGGGATTTCCCTACTCTTATTATACACAGAACGAGCGAAAAAATCAACGAGAACTGGTAAAATTCAGAGCCAGTAAAACCGCAAAATTGTAGCTTTTTTGTGAATTTGATTAAAAAGTCCTTGACAACTCGTTTCGGGCAAAACCTTAAAATCCATACTGATTTCCTGCGGGGCCAGGTTAGCCCCATTTGACATAAAAGAGCTCCGGGACCTGATGGAGACGGACGAACTGGAACTTGACACCCTGGGCGACAGCAAAACGGCGCTGTTCGTTATCATTTCCGATACGGACAGCACCTTCAACTTTGTGGCCGCCCTGATGTATTCACAATTATTCAACCTTCTCTGCGACAAGGCCGATGACTTCTACGGCGGGCGGCTGCCCGTCCATGTGCGGCTCATCCTGGATGAGTTCGCGAACATCGGCCAGATACCGAACTTCGACAAGCTGATCGCTACCATCCGGAGCCGTGAAATATCGGCTTCGATTATTTTACAGTCGCAGAGCCAGTTAAAGACCATCTACAAGGACGCGGCGGATACCATTGTGGGTAACTGCGACAGCACCTTGTTTTTGGGAGGCAAGGAGAAGTCCACGCTCAAAGAAATATCCGAGCTTCTGGGAAAGGAGACCATTGACTCCTATAATCAGTCCGAAAACCGGGGCGCCCAGACTTCCCACGGCCTTACATATCAAAAATTGGGAAAGGAATTCATATAACCCGAGATGGTAATTGCATAGGAATATAGCTCCTTATCGTCGAAGTCAAAAAAGTGGACGGCCAGAAGATGCAAGAAGTCAGGATTGCTTATAACTTTGTCGGGGAAATCCCGGAGATTGCAGCATAAAAGCAGAGCAGCCCTCCCCATGTCGGGGAGGGCCTTACTCTTTTCTATCGAAGTAATTTAATCAAACAATTTCTCTAATGTAACAAGCACACCATCTTCTTCATTGGAAGGGCAGACGTACTTTGCCGCATCTTTTACATTTTGTGGCGCATTGTCCATAGCGTAACTGTGAGAACAATAGCGCAGCATTTCAATATCATTGCCGCCATCTCCAAAGGCGGCACATTGTTCAGGAGTGATGCCCCACCGTTCCACAAGTCGTTTGAGGCCAGATGCCTTATGGCAGCCCGGTACAATCAGATCGATAGAACCGTGGCCGCTTGTGGTCGGCTCTACTTTTCCTTTAAGCCGTTCCCGAAACATATCATAATACTCATACGTTTTTTCTTCCGGAACTGTGGGTGCAAATTTTAATATCTGGTCTTTTACTTCCTTAAAATCGTCTACCCATTGTAAGCGGTGGTAATAAATACTGGTCAGGTCAAAGAAATCCTGACTAACCGTTCCACGCTCACAATATGCACTGTTGACACCGCACAGGACGTTTAACACTTCTGGATATTCACGGCATACATCAATGACAAAATCGACAGTTTCCTTTGGCATATTATGGCTTTATTATAGCGAAATATACTTCATTTGTGAATGAACAATGTTCTTCGATCCATACACAAAATGGTATTTACGAAAAAACGAATATCCCGGATCGAAGCAGATCCGGGATACCCGTTTAAGAATGGAAAGGGGTAATTTATATGGACGCATTCTTGGCAAACTGCCAGGAACTGCGGCACATATCTTCAACAGTGTGGGTTGCTTCCCATCCCAGAAGCTCCTTGGCTTTGCTTGCATCTGCCCAGAATGCAGGCAGATCACCGTCACGGCGGGGACCGATTACGTAAGGCAGCTTCATGCCATTGACCTTCTGGAATGCATTCACCAGCTCCAGAACAGAAACACCGTTGCCGGTACCCAGGTTGATAGCCTCGACACCCTTATGCTCTGCAGCATATTCCAGCGCCTTCAGGTGACCGACTGCCAGGTCCACAACATGCAGATAATCACGCTGGCAGGTGCCGTCGGGGGTATCATAGTCACCACCGAAGATGGTCAGCTTTTCCAGCTTACCAGCTGCTACACGGCCGATGTAAGGCATCAGGTTGTTGGGAATGCCATTGGGATCATCACCAATCAGGCCGGATTCATGGGCACCGATGGGGTTGAAATAGCGAAGCAGAACTGCGCTGAAATCAGGGTGTGCAGTGCAGTAGTCGGTCAGAATCCGCTCATTCATAACCTTAGTCCAGCCATAGGGCGAGGAGGACTGAATGGCAGGCATCTCTTCCTTATAGGGATGGGGGTTATTGGGACCGTAGACTGTGGCAGAGGAAGAGAATACTAAACTTTTGCAGCCAAACTCTTCCATCACTTCCAGCAGCGTCATGGTGCTGTCCAGGTTATTGCGGTAGTACTCCAGAGGCTTCTTGACACTTTCGCCCACTGCTTTGTAGGCTGCAAAATGAATAACTGCATCGATCTTCTGTTCTGTAAATACATGGCGAAGCTGATTCCTGCATGCACAGTTGATCTGGTAGAACGCAGGGGTCTTACCAGTAATTTTTGCGATATTGCTCACAGCCGTGTAGTGTGCATTATACAGATTGTCAGCAATGATGACTTTGTGGCCTGCATTCAGCAATTCCACAGTGGTATGGCTGCCGATATAGCCGGCGCCACCGGTAACAAGGATATTCATAATTATGACCATTCCTTTCCGCTGCGCTTCAAGGCACCAAAGGAAAATGAAACACAGGTGTCTCTAACGCAGCAAGTCGTAATTTGTTAGAATAGGCTTGAGGA
>NZ_JACJLC010000101.1 GCF_016901955.1 Pseudoflavonifractor phocaeensis | reverse complement strand
CAG
Organism: Pseudoflavonifractor phocaeensis; assembly: GCF_016901955.1. Lineage (GTDB taxonomy): Bacteria > Bacillota > Clostridia > Oscillospirales > Oscillospiraceae > Flavonifractor > Flavonifractor phocaeensis_A. The sequence continues at coordinate 9,174 of NZ_JACJLC010000101.1, read as the reverse complement.
CAAAAGGAGACGGATTCCCACGAAAAACGACCGCCCACTGGGCGGTCGTTTTTCTCGGAATGACGGGGGTTGTGCACTTTGCGTATTTTGCAACAGGCCCTTTTTTGCGCGGAGTGGAGCTGTTGTAGAGGCGACCGCGGTCGCCCGCTGACCCGTTCCAAAACCAAACAGGCGCCTGCCGTTTTTGGCAGGCGCCTGTTGATTACGTTCCGGGATTCTGGGGCTTGTCTCCCCGGGGCTTTCTATGATAGCGGCGGCGGGGCCGCTTCTTCTCCCCGCCCTGCTGACCCTCGGCGGCGGGCTTTTCCGTGACCGGTTTGGTCTCGGCCTTGTGCTTGGTCTCGGTCCTGGGCCGCTGCTGGGGCTTGGGCTGGGCAGTCTTTTGAGCGGGCCTGTTTTCCTCCCGCCGGGGCTGCTGAGCCTGCTGCTCCCCTCCGCTCCGACGGCGGCGGCGGCCGCTGTTCCGGCGGGACTCGGCAGGCTCCTCTCCCATGCCCAGGCTGGTAAGGGCGGCAGAAATGCCGGTGGACAGGGTACGGGGCTCCTCCACGGGGGTCACCTTCCGCAGCTTGGCCAGCTCCTCCATAGGCGGGGCTACATAGTCCTCCGGCCGCTTGCCCTTGCCGCTGCGCACCACCCGCACCTCGCTGTGGTGGAAGGTCTTGGGAGTGTCAGGCTGGGCCCCCTCCAGGCGCACCTTCACGGTCTCCTTCAGCAGGTCCAGCTGGCAGATGTTGCCCACCCCCTCGGGAGTTTCCACGAAGGAGTCGTTTTTGGGCATCCGGTGTACCGCGTCCTCATAGGCCTCCTGCTCATACTTCAGGCAGCACATGAGCCGCCCGCAGGTGCCCGAGATCTTGGTGGGGTTCAGGGACAGGTTCTGAGTCTTGGCCATTTTAATGGATACCGGCTGAAACTCGTCCAAAAAGGAGGAGCAGCACAGGGGGCGGCCGCAGATACCCAGGCCCCCCAGCATTTTAGCCTCGTCCCGGACGCCGATCTGCCGCAGCTCGATGCGGGCGTGGAACACCCCTGCCAGATCCTTCACCAGAGCCCGGAAATCCACCCGTCCGTCGGAGGTGAAGAAAAAGAGGATCTTGTTCCCCTCAAAGCTGTACTCCACCTCCACCAGCTTCATATCCAGGCCATGGGCGGCGATTTTTTCCAGACAGATGGAAAAGGCCCGCTTTTCCTTCTCCCGGTTTTTTGCCACCGTTTCCAGGTCCTTATCGGTGGCCAGCCGCACCAGGGGGCGCAGAGGCTGGACCACCTCTTCGTCCTCTACCATGGTGTTCCCCTGGGCGCATTCGCCGTACTCCAGGCCCCGGGAGGTCTCGATAATGACCCCCTGGCCGGGAGAGACCTGCTCCCCCCGGGGGTCGAAATAGTATTGCTTGCCCCCGCTTTTAAAGCGGACGCCGATGATCTCGGTCATGGTTACCTCCAAGTTGTCTCAAAAAAGTAGGGCCCGGAGCGGTATGGAAGGCTCCTCTCCCCTACCGGATGCCGGCCAGACCTGCGCCCAGCCAGCCGGCCACATGGCCTACGCCCACGTTGGAGCCGCAGGCGGTCCGCAGCTTCTCGGCCAGCTCCACCGCCTGGAGAGCAGCCTTTTGGGACAGGCTCTGAGCGGCCAGGGAGGCCTGGGCCCGTCTGTCCTCCTCCACTGCCCCTCCGGCGCCGTATACCAGGGCGTCCCGCAGCAACAGGATCAACTGGTCCAGCAGGGCGGTAAGGCTGTCCCGGTCCCATTTGTCCCGTTCCAGCGCCACACAGAATTCCATCAGAGCCAGCTCATCCCGGCGGCACAGCAGTTCCAGCAGCCGGGCGGCTTCTTCCTGGGCCTTGCCGTCCACGCAGCCGCCATCCAGCAGCTCCACCGCCCGGCCCAAAATCCCCTGGCACCGGCAGGCGGCGTCGGCCCGGGCCCCCGGGCTTTTGTCCGGGAACCGGGCGGCCAGCCAGTGCTCCGCCTCCTCCGCCGTCACTGGGGACAGGTTGAGTATCTGGCATCGGGAGCGCACCGTGGGCAGCAGGGCCGCGGCGTTGTCGGCCAGCAGCAGGAAGGCGGCGTAAGGGGGTCCCTCCTCCAGCAGCTTGAGCAGAGCGTTTTGGCTGGGTTGATTCAGATCCTGGGCATGCTCCAGAATGTACACCTTTCTGGGTGCCTCATTGGGCTTGATGTAAGCGTCGCTCCGCAGGGCCCGCACCCGGGCCACGTTGAGCTCGTCTCCCTCTCCCCCGGCCCGGATGATGTCCGGGTGGATGCCCTTGGCGGCCTTTTTGCAGCCGGGGCAGGAGAAGCAGGGGACCTCTCCCCCGCCGGTACACACAAAGGCGGCGGCCAGCAGCCCCGCCAGGGTATGCTTGCCCGATCCCGGGGGCCCGTTGAGAATATAGGCGTGGGACAGTCCATGCCGGGCGGTCTCCAGGGAGAGCTGCCGTTTCAGGGGGCCGTTGCCCGCCAGCGCCGACAGATCCATTTTACACCCGCTCGAAGCGTTCGATGTCCACCACAAAAATGGTGGCCCCGCCCACCACTACCTCCACCGGCATGGAGGGGTAGTAGCCATAGCTCATCTCGGTGGTGGTGGGGATCATCTGCTTCCGGGAGTGGGAGTGCTCCTTGATGATATCAATGACGGTCTGTACCTTCTCCTCGTCCACGCCGATGAGGATGGTCACGTTGCCCGCCATGAGAAAGCCGCCGGTGGTGGCCAGCTTGGTGGAAGAAAAACCCTTCTTGGTCAGGTTTTGAGTGACGGTGTTGGCGTCGTCGTGATTGATGATGGCAAGAACCAGCTTCATAGGTATCCCTCCTGCGCAGTTCATGGGGTAACATCAGCGGTTTCCCTCCACACACAAAGGGGCCGCCAAAATCACTTGCCTTGTATTATACCCTATTTCCTCCAAATATGCGATAGTTTTTTTCTCAATGATCTCTCCCGGAGCCACCACGGGCACGCCCGGTGGATAGGGGGCGATCTGTCCGGCGGCCACCCGGCCCTCCGCCCGGTCCAGAGGCAATTGCTCCGCCGGGGCCAGCAGGGCCTGCCGGGGAGAAAGGATCTGAGGGGCCATAGGGGGCGGCGGCGGATAGCCGGGACAGGGTCCCAGAGGGAGGTTGGACAGGGCCGACCGCAGCCGGATCAAATCAGCGGCGCTGTCGGCGCAGGTGGGGATAAGCACCACATGCCCTCCGTCAGCCATTTCGGGCCACACGTTCTGTGCCTCCAGCGCCGCCTGCGCCTCAAAGCCGTGGGGGGACAGCAGGGTGAGCCGTGTGGGGTCCAGGGGAGCGTAGTTGCTGGTAAGGGCGGGAAAGTCCCGCCGGAAGGCGGCTACCGCCTCTGCTGTCCGCCGGTAGGCTTTTCTCCCCTCCTTCTCCATATAGGCCCGGCACAGGTCCAGAGCGGCCATCATGGGATAGGAAGGGCTGGAAGAGCCGTAAATGCTCCCTATCCGCCGGAGGTCAGCCTGGGTAAACGGGGGATTGGCCAGCAGCAGGGCGGACTGACCCGGAGCCGGAAGAGTCTTGTGGGCGGATACCACCGCCAAATGGGCAGAGGAAATATGGTCCACCCCCAAAAAAGGCAGATGGGCCCCATGGGCCCCATCCACCACCAGCACCCCGCCCCGGGCGGACATCAGCTCCGTCAGGGCGGGAATATCTGACAACACACCGTAATATGTAGGTGAAGTAATGCAAAGTGTTTTCACGTTTGGGTGGGCCTCCAGCAGGGCTTCCACCCTTTTGGGGTCGATGGGGCCGGTGACGCCCACATCCCCCAGCCAGGGCCGGTCCACGTAGATGGGGTGGAGATCCAGCAGGGCCAGGGCGTTGAAGGCGGAACGGTGGCAGCCCCGGTCCAGCAGGATCTCCTCTCCGGGATGGCAGGCCAGAGTAAGGGCGGTAAGGACCCCCTGGGTGGAGCCGCCGGTGAGAAACAGACAGCTGTCCATGTGGAACACCTCCGCCCACAGATCCTCCACCTCTTCGATGGCTCCGCCTCCGTCAAACAAATTGCCGGTGGGGGTCAGCTCAGTAAAGTCCAGAGGGTAGAAGGCGGTGAGGGGATGGCTTCCCAGGGCCTTTCCTTTGTGTCCGGGCATGTGCATCCGCAGGGGATCTTTCTGGGCAAAGGACGTCAGCGTATCGTAGAGAGGAGTTTTTTCCACATGGGATACCTCCTTTGAGGCTCAGCGTTATTGAGAGTGGAAATTTCGTAGGGGCGGCCCTTGTGGCCTCCCATCGTCCCCGGCGTCCGGTCCCTACGGCTCGGCGGTGATAGCCACAGCGTAAGCCCGGTCGTAGCTGTTGAGCTGTCCGGCGTCGAAGAAGGTGTCGGGCAGGGCGGCGGCCCGGATGCCGGTGCCGCTGTCGTACACCTCCAGGTACAGGGGCACCTGCTCCCCGGGGGTGAGGGTCTGGTCAGACTCCAGCCACATGGCCCCCCGGCCGGAGCCGCTGTCCAGCTCCCGGTCCATGTCGGAAATGGTGGGGGCGTAGCTGTACCGGCCCGCCCCGTCCTGGAAGTTGACGGTGATCTTGTCCCCGCTGAGGACAATGCCCAGCCGGAGGGAGTCGCTCTGCCGGGAAGACAGTCCCCCCTCCGCCAGGGTCTGCCAGGCCCCGTCGGACCAGGACAGCACCGCGATGGTGTAGCCGGTCACATCCTCCCCGGCGGCGAATTGATACAGGCCATACTCCGCCTGGGTGCCCCCCACCAGGTTGAGCAGGGCGTCCTCCTCCTCGGTAAGGGCCAGGGGCTGGAGCAGGTTGGCGGAGGGGGTCTCCTCCGCCTCCTTGTTGCCGCCGGCACACCCCGCCAGCAGCAGGCCCAGGGCCAAAACGGAACACAACAGCTTTTTCATGGAAATCCCTCTCTTTCTCTGTGGGTGGTTACTGACTGGAGACGATCCAGGCGGAGCCCGCCACCACGTCTCCCAGATAGAATACCGCCAGCTGCCCCGGCGTGGGGGCCCGGGCGGGGGTGCTCATCTCGATGCGGACCCCTTCCCCCTCCGGGTAGAGCACGCCCTCCCCCTCGGTGCGGGAGTGACGCAGGCGGACGGTGACCTCCAATGGCCCGTCCAGCCCCTCCACCCCGATCCAGTTGGGCTGGGTCCCGAATACCGTCCCCCGGCCCAGATCGGAGCCGTCGGACAGCACCACCTGGTTGGTCTGCGGCAGAATAGCCGACACATAGTACCGGTGAGGGCCGGACACCCCCAGCCCTCTCCCCTGCCCCAGGGTGTAGTGGTGGATGCCCTTGTGGCGGCCCAGCACCTGGCCGGATTTGTCCACAAAATCCCCCTCGGGCGTGGAAAAACCCCGCTCGTCCAGCCAGGCGGCGTAGTCCCCGTGGGGGATGAAGCAGATCTCCATGGAGTCCGGCTTGTCGGCCACGGGAATGCCGAACTGCTGGGCAAGCCCCCGTACCTGGCGCTTTTCGTAATTTCCAAGGGGAAATATCATGTTTTGTAATTGCTTTCTGGAGAGCCGGGCCAGCATATAGGACTGGTCATTGGCGGGCCTGCCCTTTTTCAGCACTCCGTTTTCCACATTGGCGTAGTGTCCGGTGGAAACATAGCGTCCGCCCAGCTCCTCCGCCAGCCGAAAGAGGGCGGGGAACTTTACCGTGGGGTTGCACTGGGCGCAGGGCAGCGGGGTGCGGCCCGCCCGGTAGGCGGCGGCAAAGGGGGCGCACACCTGCCGTTCCAGGTCGGCCCGGATATCCGCCACCCGGAAGGGAATGCCCAACCGGTCTGCCACAGCGGCGGCGTCCTCCCGGCCGGTCCCACCCAGGCCGATGTCCAGATACAGGCCGGTGACGGCAAAGCCCTGCTCTTTCAACAGAGTAGCCGCCACGGCGGAGTCCACCCCGCCGGAAAGGCCCAGAACAATCGTTTCCTTCATAGCGTCTCCTTTGATGCGGCGGGCCGTCGGGAATACCGGCCCCTACGTAGGGGGGTGGCATCCTGGACGCCCCGCCTGCTGGTTATTTCTCCAAAAAGACCATCAGCACGGCGATATCCGCCGGACTCACCCCGGAGATACGGCTGGCCTGGCCCAGGTTCAGAGGCCGGATCTGGTCCAGCTTCTGCCGGGCCTCCAGCCGCAGGCCCTCCATGTGAAGGTAATCCAGACCGGCGGGCAGGGGCCTGTCCTCCATCTTCCGCTGTTCGGCCACCTGCCGCAGCTGCCGGTCAATGTACCCCTGGTATTTTACTGAGATTTCCACCGCTTGGGCGATCTCTGTGGATAACTCCGGCCGGTTTGGGTCAACAGACGCCAGGGAGGCGTAGGTGTTCTCCGGCCGGCGGAGCAGATCCACCAGCCGCCCCTCGGCGGTGCCGGTGTGGGTGAGCCGTTTGATCTCCCGGTCCACGGCGGCGTACTTTTCCTCCACCGCCGCCAGCCTCTCGTCGCTGACCAGGCCGATGGCGTGGCCGATGGGGCACAGCCGCCGGTCGGCGTTGTCCTGCCGGTGGAGCAGCCGGTACTCGGTGCGGGAGGTCATCATCCGATAGGGCTCGTTGGTGCCCTTGGTCACCAGATCGTCGATGAGCACCCCAATGTACCCCTGGTCCCGGCGGAGGATCAGGGGCTCCCGGCCCAAGATCTTTAAAGCGGCGTTGACCCCCGCCACAAAGCCCTGGACGGCGGCCTCCTCGTACCCGGAGGAGCCGTTGAACTGCCCCGCCCCGTAGAGCCCCGCCACCTTTTTGTGCTCCAGGGTGGGCAAAAGCTCAGTGGGGTCCACGCAGTCGTACTCGATGGCGTAGGCGGGCCGGGTCATCTCGGCCCGCTCCAGGCCGGGGATGGTGTGGAGCATCTGGATTTGCACGTCCTCCGGCAGCGAGGAGGAAAAGCCCTGGAGGTAGAGCTCCTCGGTGTGCAGCCCCATGGGCTCCAGAAAGAGCTGGTGCCGCTCCTTGTCAGGAAAGCGGACGATCTTGGTCTCGATGGAGGGGCAGTACCGGGGGCCAATGCCCTCAATGGTGCCGTCGTATAGGGGGGAACGGTCCAGGTTGGCCCGGATGATCCGGTGGGTGGCTTCGTTGGTGTAGGTCAGCCAGCAGATGGCCTGGTTTTCCGGGGGCTGTTTGGTCTCAAAGGAAAAGGGCAGGGGCTGCTCGTCCCCGGGCTGCACCTCCAGCTTGCTGTAGTCCACGCTGCGGGCGTGGATGCGGGGGGGCGTGCCTGTCTTGAACCGCCGGAGGGTCACCCCCAGGCGGCCCAGGCTGTCGGTCAGAGGCAGGGCGGCGGCCAGGCCGTCGGGGCCGGAGTCCCTTGCCACCTCTCCGATGATGGTGCGCCCTCCCAGGAAGGTGCCGGTGGCCACCACCACGGCCTTCACCTGGTAAATTGCCCCGTACACCGTGCGCACCCCGGACACCCGGCCCTGTTCCGTCAGGATGTCGGTGACCTCCGCCTGCTTCACCCACAGGTTGTCCTGCATCTCCAGGGTGTGCTTCATGACCTCCTGGTACCGGCGGCGGTCGGCCTGAGCCCGGAGGGACCACACCGCCGGGCCCTTGCCCCGGTTGAGCAGCCGGTACTGGATGCAGGCCCGGTCGGCGGCTTTTGCCATCTCGCCCCCCAGGGCGTCCAGCTCCCGGACCAGGTGGCCCTTGCCGGTGCCTCCGATGGCCGGGTTGCAGGGCATGTTGCCCACCGCGTCCAGGTTCACCGTAAAGCACAGGGTGTTCAGCCCCAGCCGGGCCGCCGCCAGGGCGGCCTCGATGCCGGCGTGGCCCGCCCCGATGACGGCGATATCATAGCTTCCCGCTTGATAATCCATGGTATACCTTCCTTCGTGGGAAAAAGAGTAAAACAAATATAGGGGCGGCCTGTGGCCGCCCGCTCCGTCAACCGCCGCGGCGCCATTGGGCCGGCCGGTGTCCGGCTCCGTGACGGCGGCCGCCATATATGGCGGCCCTACGGACAGGAAACGAAGCGTGGGTAGGGGCGGGTCCCAGACCCGCCTCTATTTTCCGTACACAATGTGGACAGCCCGGTGGAAATTGTGGATGTCCACCACCCGGTGGTCCCCGCCGTACTCTCCGTCCAGGGTCCAGGCCAGATCCTGGTCGCTGACGATGCGCACCTGGGAGGCCCGGAAGCAGGTGACCAGTCCATCCTTGTCGTCCTCTACGTTGGTGAGAGCCTTGACGATGGTCTGGAGCTGAAAAATATTTTTTGGCTGCCGCACCAGCATGACCTCAAACAGCCCGTCGTCCAGGTCGATATGCTGATTGGGGGAACATTTGATGCCGGCGATAGAGGTGGTGTTGGACACAAAGCCCAGGCAGAATTCTCCTGTCAGCACCTTCCCGTCGTGGATCACCGTCATGGGATAGGGAATAAAGGCCCCCAGCCGGGTGACCACTCCCAGCACGTAGGCCAGGTGGCCCAGCAGGTGCTTGGCCTGCTGGGGGGTGGTGTAGGCCAGGTCGGTAAACACCCCGAAGGCGGCCACATAGAGGAAATCCTGATCGTTGAACTGGCCCACGTCCACCGGCCGGGGTCTGCCCTGGGCCACCACCTCCGCCAGGCTCTCCAGCTTGCCGGGAAGAGACAGGTTTTTGGCAAAGTCGTTGGTGGTGCCCGCTGGGATGTAGCCCACGGTGGGTCGCTGCTCCCGGGGCAGGCCCATCAGGCCGGTAATCACCTCATGGAGGGTACCGTCTCCCCCTGCGCACACGATGCGTTCAAACTCTCCGCCCCGGGCTCTGGCCGTTTCAGTGGCGTCTCCTACCCCCCGGGTGGGATGAACGGTCACGTCCCACTGCCGGGTGAGCACGTCCAGAATGGGGGACAGCCGTCCCCGCAAAGAGCCGTTTCCCGCGTGGAGGTTGTAAATAAACAACAGCTTTTTCATGGTTTTCGCTCCTGATCCAAAGGACAAAATCGTATGCATCATTATATACCGGCGGCGTGGGAAAAGACAACTCTTTTCCCCACCGCCGGCGTCTTTTGGGGAAAAAGATCCGTCGTCCCTCTTGCTTTTCCCTGCTAAAGTGTGTACAATGAAAAACCGATCATACGCAAAGGAGAGAGAAGGTTGAAACATTGTGATTTAAGTACCATTCCGAAAAAGAGCGCATAAGACCACGCCCCCTAAAAGCGGGCGAAAAATGAAGTTATGCTAAAAGCCTAAGCAGTAG